>WJJN01000355.1 GCA_014729735.1 Candidatus Zhuqueibacterota bacterium | reverse complement strand
TGCTGGACATGTCAAAACCCGATTTTGACAATGTTAAAGAAAAAGTCGATGAAATTGCTGTGATCGAAAAAGAGATGCGAGTTAATTTTTTGGATAACATTGAGAAGAGCAGGAATTTGCTTACAGCAGAACAATTGAAAGAACTGCAATAGTACAAATTCAGAGAAGACATGGGAAAGATACCCCGTGGGATGCAAAGACAACGAATGATGCAAAAACTGTAAATAGTTTAATCAATTAATCAATAATTAAAAGGAGAAACACCATGAATTGGGACCAAATAAAAAGTCAATGGCTCCAGGCAAAAGGAGAAATCAAGGCAAAATGGGGGAAATTATCGGATGATGATTTAAAAATGATCGAGGGACAGCGTGATAAACTCGTCGGCAAAATTCAGGAAAAATATGGAATCGCCAAGGAAGAAGCCGAAAAGCAAGTGAATGAATTTCAATCCAAAATGTAAAAATCAAGCTCTCGAGTATGTGATATTTTTGACAGAATGGATAAACTGCTTGCCGGTTTGTTTATTCTGTCAAAATTTTTTGATGGAGCTGCTTAATGAAATTAATTACTAAAAGAAAGGAAACCAGATGGATCTGTTACGAATCATTTTAGCAATTATTTTACCGCCGCTTGGTGTTTTTCTGCAGGTAGGGATAGGCATGCATTTTTGGTTGAATATTGTGTTGACTTTACTGGGATACATTCCCGGTATTGTGCATGCTGTATGGGTTATCGCGAAGAAATGAAATATCTGAAACAGAAGATCGGGATGAGGTTAAAGTTCAGGTCAAGATGGATGCGGCACTATCTAATCCCAACAGCAGGACAGATTAATTTTATCTATCTGGAGGAATAATGCTCTGGGATTTACAAGTTGAGATCATCGGAAAAGTCGCGTTAGCGATTTTGTTGGGCGGCATCATTGGTCTCGAACGGGAGGTTGCTAAGAAACCGGCAGGAGTTCGGACAAATATGCTGATTACCGGAGCAGCCTCGCTGCTCGTGGCGATTGGAGATATCCAGGTTGCCCGTTTCGAGAATTCTGAAATTCAGGAGTTTATTACTATTGATCCCATTCGAACCGTTGAAGCAATTATTGTCGGACTCAGTTTCATCGGTGCACTGATCGGTGCCTGGATTGCACGAAGTCTTGCATTACCGGAACTTTTTGTGCTTCGATTCGGAGATACAAAATTCCCCATTGTCTGGTCGATCATTGGTGGAGCACTGTTCGTCGCTGTGATCAGCATATTTAATCGCACCGGACGGGGCAGGCGACGGGTTTGATAGAGCTAGTACCTGTTTAGAATGAATAGAGTAAGGATTCCATAAATAAATAAAAATGAGGGTTGGATTATGGCAAATAATAAAAATCGAGAAAATGTTAAGGAAATAGAAAACAGAGAATGGCTGGATTCTCTAAACTACGTGTTTGAATCTCAGGGACCGAAGCGTGTTCGGGAACTTATGCATTTGCTGCAAATCCAGGCAAAGAAATACGATGTGGAGATGTCATGTCCCGCAACTTCGCCTTATTTAAACACAATACCAAGACATAAACAGCCGCCTTATCCGGGCAGCCGGGAAATCGAGCGGCGTATTAAAAGCATTAATCGCTGGAATGCGATGGCGATGGTGGTTCGTGCAAATCGCGAATCGTCAGGAATTGGCGGACATATTTCCACATATGCCTCGCAGGCAACTCTTTTCGAAGTTGCGTTCAACCATTTTTTACGAGCAAAAAGCGATTCACAGCCGGGCGATATCGTCTATTATCAGGGGCATGCTTCGCCTGGAATCTATGCCCGTGCTTTTTTAGAGGGAAGACTTACGGAACAGGACCTGCACAATTTCCGCAGAGAATTGAGACCTGACGGCGGGCTTTCATCATATCCCCACCCCTGGCTAATGCCGGAATTTTGGGAATATCCCACAGTCTCCATGGGACTCAGTCCGATCATGGCAATTTATCAGGCACGGTTCATTCGTTATATGGAAGATCGCGGCATCAAAGAACCTTCGGATCAAAAGGTGTGGGCATTTTTGGGTGACGGCGAGATGGATGAGCCGGAATCCATGGGCGCAATCACGTTGGCTTCCCGTGAAAAGCTGGATAATTTGATATTCGTTATTAGCTGCAATCTGCAGCGACTCGACGGACCTGTACGCGGCAACGGGAGTATTATCCAGGAGCTCGAAGCAGCATTCCGCGGTGCCCGTTGGAATGTGATAAAAGTTATCTGGGGCGACGATTGGGATGAATTGCTGGAAAAAGACAAAAACAATGTTCTGGCGGATGTCATGGAAAACCTTGTGGACGGAGAACGACAAAAATTCATCGTCTCCGACGGTCAATATATCCGGGAGAATTTTTTCGGGAAAGATCCGCGATTAAAGGAAATGGTCAAGAATTATTCCGATGAGCAGTTGGAGAAACTGCGCCGCGGGGGACATGATCCTGAAAAAGTCTATGCAGCCTATCAGGCAGCCGTGAATGACGCCGATGCACCGACTGTCATTCTTGCTCAGACTGTAAAAGGCTACGGTTTGGGTGAAGCCGGGGAAGGCAGGAACGTTACACATCAGCAAAAAAAACTAAATGAGGAAGAGCTTCGACAGTTCCGCGGCAGGTTCGGAATTCCGATTTCTGATAAGGATCTTGCGGAAGCGCCTTTCTATAAACCTGCCGACGACAGCGAAGAAATGAAATATCTTCATGAACGAAGAAAAGCATTGGGTGGCTATGTTCCGGCAAGAAAATTCAAGGAAGAAAAATTAAAAATACCTTCGGAATCGGTTTTCGAAGAATTTTACAAAGGAAATGAGGACCGCGAAGAGGCGACGACCATGGTTTTTGTTCACCTGCTTTCGAAACTATTGAAAGATAAAAATATTGGCAAGCGTATTGTGCCGATTGTTCCGGACGAAGCGCGAACTTTTGGCATGGAAGCACTTTTCCGTCAGGTGGGCATCTATTCACACACCGGGCAACTATATGAACCGGTAGACAGGGAAAATTTGCTCTATTACCGGGAAATCAAGGATGGTGCAATTCTGGAAGAAGGGATAACTGAAGCCGGCTCGATGTCATCTTTCATCGCAGCAGGTACTTCATATTCATCTCAGGAGATTACAATGATCCCGTTTTTCTTGTTTTATTCGATGTTTGGTTTTCAACGCATCGGTGACTTGATCTGGGCTGCCGGAGACGCCAGAGCACGCGGATTTATGGCAGGCGGCACATCGGGAAGAACCACGCTTCCGGGAGAAGGTCTTCAGCATCAGGACGGAAACAGCCATGCGCTGGCGTATCCGGTACCAAATCTGAAAGCCTATGATCCCGCGTACGCGTATGAGATTGCAGTGATTGTTCAGGATGGCTTAAAGCGAATGTACGAAGATCATGAAGACTGGATTTATTATTTGACTATTATGAACGAGTTCTACAAACAGCCGGCAATGCCAAAAAATTCCCGTGAAGGTATTTTAAAAGGCATGTATAAATTTAAGGCATCGGAGCAGAATGATAGTAAAAAGAAAGTACATCTTTTCGGCAGCGGCGCCATTTTAAACGAAGTCGTAAAAGCCCAAAAACTTCTTGAGGAAAAATACAAGGTGTCGGCGGATGTATGGAGCGTGACCAGCTACAAAGAACTTTATCGCGACGCCACGGACACGGATCGCTGGAATATGCTGAATCCTGGAAAAAAAGAGCAGATTCCATATATTGGCGAATGTTTGAAAGATGCAAAGGGTGTTTTCGTGGCGGCTTCGGATTATTTGAAAGCATTGCCAGCATCGATTGCCAAATGGATCCCAGGACCTTTCACGCTGCTCGGTACAGATGGCTTCGGCAGAAGTGAAGCCCGAGAAGAGCTTCGTGAATTTTTCGAAGTGGATCACCGGTTTATTACATTGGCTGCGCTGCACAGCCTGGCTCAACAAAAAGATATCAAACCGGATGTTGTCAAAAAAGCTATGAAGGACCTGGATATCGATCCGGATAAACCTAATCCGGTGTTATCATAAATTGGAGGAGGCGAAATGATCAAGGAAGTTAAATTACCTGAAATTTCTGAAAATATCGACACGGCAGAAGTGATCAGCATTGCCGTGTCAGAAGGTGATCATGTGGAAGAGGAGCAGACAATTGCTGAGATGGAAACTGAGAAAGCTGTGTTTGAGCTCCCTTCTCCTGTAAAAGGAAAGATCACGGAAATTCTGATTAAAGAAGGACAGGAAGTCAAGGTTGGCGAGCTCGTCGCAAAAGTCGAGACCGAAGAGGAAAAAGAAGAAGAACAAAAAGAAGAAAAAGCCGAACCCGAGGAAGGGAAAGAGAAAAAGGAAGAAACCGCAGCCAGAGAGAAGGAAGAAAAACGGGAGGACAAAGAAGAAGAACCCAAAGAAACAGAAAAAAAAGAATCCGAAGAAGAAGCGGTTGAAGAAGAACCGGTTCCTGAACATCGTAAAGAAGAAAAACCGGCAGAACCATCCGAAGGGGAGCCGGTGCCGGCATCACCATCGGTGAGAAAACTGGCACGCGAGCTGGGAGTCAATATTCGAAGTGTTCAAGGTTCCGGACCGGGCGGGCGAATATCTGCAGATGATGTAAAAAATTATACAAAAGAAACTGTCTCTAAAGGACCGCAGGTCCCGGCGCAGGAGTTGCCCGATTTTACGCGCTGGGGGGAAATCAAGCGCGAGCCGATGAGCAAAGTCCGCAAAATAACGGCTGATAGCATGTCGACTGCCTGGCAAACGATTCCCCAGGTGACGCATTTCGATCAGGCAGATGTGACCGAAGTCGAGAAGTTCCGGCAAAAATATGCCAAAAAAGTGGAAGCCGCCGGTGGCAAACTGACAGTCACTTCGATCTTACTGAAAATTGTTGCACAAGCGTTGAAAACATTTCCAAAGTTCAACGCCAGTATCGATATGCAAAAGAAAGATATTATTTATAAATCCTATATAAACATTGGCATCGCAGTGGATACCGATCGCGGACTGCTGGTTCCTGTCATTAAAAATGCGGATAAAAAGGATCTGATCCAGTTGTCCGTTGAACTGACGGATTTGGCTGACCGGACGCGGAACAAAAAAATTAAGCCGGATGAAATGGAAGGCGGCAATATCACGATTTCCAATTTAGGCGGAATTGGCGGAACCTACTTCACGCCGATCATTTACCCGCCGCAGGTGGCAATTCTCGGGATTTCCCGCTCGGAATGGAAACCGGTAGTAACCGAAGACGGATTCGATTCGAGGTTGATCCTGCCGCTGACGCTGACCTATGATCACCGCATCATTGATGGTGCAGACGGCGCCCGCTTTCTGAAATGGATTGCGGAAGTGCTGGAAAGTCCGCTTCGCTCATTTCTGGAAGGAGGTGGCTCATGGTAAATGAAAAAAAGAAGACCGTTGCTGTTGTCGGCGGCGGACCCGGTGGTTACGGTGCCGCATTTCTGGCATCCGATCTCGGACTGGATGTGACAATGATTGATCCGGAGCCGAATCCTGGCGGTGTGTGCCTGTATCGCGGATGCATCCCTTCCAAAGTTTTGCTTCACATAGTGAAAATCATTCGTACAGCACGCGAGGCGGATGAATTCGGGCTGAAATATGATGAGCCGAAAATGGATATCGATAAAATGCGATCTGCAAAAAACAAGGTCGTCGAGCAACTCACGGATGGCATGGGAATGCTTGGCAAAAGAAGAAAAATAGAGTATCTTCGGGGAAAAGCCAGGTTTCTGGATTCCAATACATTGCAAATTGATTTGCATGAAGGAAAGGAAGAAAAAAAATCTTTCGATCATGTCATTCTGTCGACCGGTTCTGAAGCAGCCAGTCTGCCGAATATCAACAATGAATCTGAACGTGTTTGGAATTCGGAAGATGCCCTGAATCTGAAAAAAGTACCTAAATCGCTGCTGGTTGTTGGAGGCGGATATATCGGTCTCGAATTAGGCACAGTCTATTCACTGCTTGGTTCAAAAGTAACTATTGTCGAAATGATGCCAAATATCATGCCCGGTCTGGATAAAGACCTGGTATCTATTTA
>WJJN01000039.1 GCA_014729735.1 Candidatus Zhuqueibacterota bacterium | reverse complement strand
GATCGACGCGCAGGGCGGCGCGGCATATTACGAGACCGATCACGATCGATTCTACAAGGTAGATGCCAACGATCCTGCCGCGGCGCCGTTCGGCTACATCATCCGGACGAATTATTCATTCAGCGGCAAGATCGACACCGGCTATGGCTACATTCGTTATCAAAATGCAGAGGATCTGTTCTATCAGGCGGTCGCTGAAAATGATCTCTCCATTCGCTTCATGATTACCGAAGCCGACCGCGACCTTTATCAGTCACTCACGAAAACCGATCTACGGGAACCGCCGCTACCTGCATCGAAGGATCATTCCAAATTTGTCTCTTTTGAAGATTACATCAATCGATACTCATCTGTTTCCACGATGATCGTGCACGGCGTGAAGCCCGGCGAGCCTGCTGAATTGACGACCATCTGGACGAATCCCGCGTTTCCGCTGTGCTCGGTGACAGTTCCCACATGGGTTGGCGCAGGCGAAAAGCTTCCGTCAGAATTGACGGCGCCAGGAAGTGAAAATTCTCCGCTGTCGAAAAAAGCTCTTCAGTTGAAAAAGAAATGTTTCCCGATAATGAGAGGATCGGGCAAGAAATACATGGATCTGGCGCCGCTGCTGAATCAACAGGGAGACGGGATTTTGCAGATCATTCCGGCGATCGAAAACAAGATTTTTGAGAATGCAGAACCTGCGCTTTCAAAATGGCGGGAAAGCGGTTTCAATGAAAAGGAAGCGCATGATTTGTACAATGCGTTTGATGAGATTATAAAAAAAGGATTTAACCAGTATTTTGGTTTATAGATGATTAAAAAAGTGCTCATTGCAAATCGCGGCGAAATTGCCGTACGGATCATACGAGCCTGCAAAGAATCAGGCATTCGGACAGTGGCGATCTTTTCTGACGCCGATGTGACATCGCTGCACGTGCGCATGGCGGAAGAGGCGTATCACGTCGGTCCGGCACCATCGGCGGAAAGTTATCTTTATATCGGGCGGATTATCGATGTGGCTAAGAAATCTGGCACAGACGCGATTCATCCGGGGTATGGATTTCTGGCGGAAAACCCGGTATTCGCCAAAGAAGTGAAAGCAGCCGGAGTGATTTTCATCGGTCCCGAAGCAGACACAATCGAGCTGCTTGGCGATAAAATGGCGGCGCGCAAGCGAATGATCGACGCCGGCGTGCCGGTGGTTCCAGGGTCGGAGACGAAGGTCGATGACATCGAATCTGCGTCGCGATTTGCCGGAGAAATCGGCTATCCGGTGCTGATCAAAGCTGCGGCTGGCGGCGGCGGCAAGGGCATGCGCATCGTTCGCAAGTCAGAGGAAATGACTGCTGCCCTGCGGATGGCGCAGAACGAAGCCCGCTCCGCATTCGGCGATGAGCGGATCTATATCGAAAAATATCTCGAGCGCCCGCGGCACATCGAAATTCAGATTATGGCTGACACGCACGGCAATGTAGTGCATCTCGGCGAACGGGAATGCTCGATTCAGCGCCGGCATCAGAAAGTGATCGAAGAAACGCCGTCGCCGGTGGTGGATGACGAGCTGCGGCAGCGAATGGGAGAGACCGCGGTGCGTGCGGCAAAAGCATCGAATTACGTCAATGCCGGGACTGTCGAGTTTCTGCTGGATCAACAGAAGAATTTTTATTTTTTAGAAGTGAATACCCGGCTGCAGGTGGAGCATCCAGTGACGGAACTGGTGACCGGCATCGATCTGGCGAAAGAACAGATTCGCGTTGCCAATGGCGAAAAGTTGAGCTTCACGCAGGAGAGCATTCGCTGGAATGGAGCGGCGCTGGAATGCCGCATTTACGCCGAAGATCCGGATAGTGAATTCATGCCTTCTATCGGCAAGATCACCGAATATCGCGAGCCGAGCGGACCGGGCGTGCGTGTGGATTCCGGGCTGGATCATTTTGGGCAGGTTTCGATCTATTACGATCCGCTGATCTCGAAATTATGCACCTGGGGCAATGACCGCGATGAGGCGATTTCAAGAATGCGGAGAGCGCTGGCGGAATATCGGATTCAGGGGGTGAAAACAGTGATTCCGTTCCATCTCTTGGTGATGAATCACGAAAAATTCATCGCTGGCGATTTATCCACCCATTTCATCGGGGAAGAGCTTGCACAAATGCAGGAACAGAATCCAATGGCAGAGGATACGATGAAAAAAATTGCCATTTTTTGTGCAATGGTGGAACAACAACATCAAAATCAGGTGCAAAATATACATTCAGACAGGAATGATAAAGTGAAGAGTGCATGGAAAATGAAGGGGAGGCAGCGGATAGCTTAATGCTTCGATGAATTCTCTGGTATTGTCATTCTGTGGTATGAGATTCTTCATGCGCCAAAAAGACGGCGCATTCAGAATGACATTATCGCCGGTTTCGTTCAGACACTATGTCATTATAAGTAATTTAATTACGTGACATCTCCCCTTCAAATTCAAAGGGAGCAGTTTTTCGACAGTACCAATAGCTAAGAGCCAACAGCCAACAGCTACAAGCAATAATAGTGGAATAGGCAAAGAATCAAAAAAAATATTTCAGGATGAAATATCTAACAAAAATAAAAGACACTGAAATCGTCGTCGAAATCGAACGGGTTGATGATCATTTTCAGGTACAGATCGACGGGGACTCTTATCATGCGGAAATGTTTCAGTTGGATGGAGCAGAGAGTTATCTGTTCCGGATCAACAATGAACCGCATCAAATAGAAATAACTAAAAAGGATCACCAGTACTCGGTCTCGTATCGGGGCGATAATTACCTGTGCCACATCGAAGATGAGCGGCTGGCACGGTTGCGCAGCTCGATAAAGGGCAGCGAACAGTCACAAACGGAGCATGTTGTGAGCACGCCGATGCCGGGATTAATCGTGGAAATCAATGTCGCAGTGGGTCAGGAAGTCAGAAAAGGCGAGAGCCTGTTGACAATCGAAGCGATGAAGATGGAAAACGAAATTTCGGCGCCGGAAGATGCTGTTGTCACTGAGATCAATGTGGCGGAAAAACAAGCCGTGGAAATGGGGCAGGAGCTGCTGGTGTTGGAATATATTGAATGAAATTTTAAATTAGTATTGCACGAAAACTCAAAAATTTGTCATTCTGAGTATCCCGCATTGCGGGAGACTAGGAATTTTATACCACACTCAAGTTTTCGTGGTATGAGATTCTTCACTCTCCGTCAGATGACGGATCGTTCAGAATGACATTATAGTTAACATACAACACAAAAAGAGGTAAAACATGACAGGAATAGTCGGATATGGTGCATATATTCCGCGTAACCGTATCAAGGTCGAGGAGATTGCCAAGACCTGGGGCGCTGATGCACCGAGTTACAAGAAAGGCTTATTATTGCAGGAAAAATCGGTTCCCGGACCGGATCAGGACACGATCACGATGTCGGTGGAAGCTGCCCGCAATGCGTTGATGCGAGCGAAGATCGATTCGCGCAAGATCGGTGCGATTTACATCGGCTCCGAATCGCATCCGTATGCGGTAAAGCCCAGCGGTACAGTTGTCGCCGAGGCGCTGAATGCAGTGCCGGAGTGCCACACTGCGGATTTCGAATTCGCGTGCAAGGCAGGATCGGAGGGCATGTACGTCGCGCTGAGTCTGGTGGCTGCCGGTGAAATCGAATATGGTCTGGGGATCGGCGCTGATACATCGCAGGGCGCGCCCGGTGATGCGCTGGAATACTCTGCCGCGGCAGGCGCAGCAGCGTTCATCATGGGCAGGGAAAACATACTTGCGACAGTTGAGCATACATACACGTATATGACCGACACACCGGATTTCTGGCGGCGGGAGCATCAATTCTACCCGCGTCATGCCAGCCGTTTTACCGGTGAACCGGCATATTTTTCACATACATTAGGCGCTGCCAAAGGCATCATGGAAAAAGCGGGCATGAAAGCGTCGGATTTCGATCACGCCGTGTTTCATCAACCCAATGGAAAATTTCCATTGAGAGCCGGAAAAGCGTTGGGTTTTGAAAAAGAGCAACTGGAAAAGGGACTGCTGTGCCCGGTGCTCGGAAATACCTATTCCGGAGCATCGCCGCT
>WJJN01000354.1 GCA_014729735.1 Candidatus Zhuqueibacterota bacterium | reverse complement strand
TGTGCTTGGCTACAATTGTGCACGCATTAAAGACTATTCAAATACCTGTCCACCCCTGCCGCTGCTTCGCGTCCCTGATAAATGGATCGCACGATGAGCGATGCGCCGGTCACACAATCGCCGGCTGCGAATACACCGGGCACCGATGTCATGTAATCCGGATCGACGCGAATATTTTTTCGCTCATCTGTTTCAAGATTGAATTCAGTAATCAGCGAGCCGTGCTCAACATGCACAAAACCCAGCGCCAGCAGGACGAGATCGGCTTTCAACTCGAAACCGGAATCCGGAATTTCCTCGAACGTGCGTCTGCCGTTCAGCTCTTCATCTGACCATTTCAGTTTTGCGCAATTCAATTTTTCGATCCTGCCGTTTCCTGAAAAGGCTTTTGTCGAAATGCTCCACAACCGGTCACAGCCTTCTTCGTGCGAGCTGGATGTTCGAAGCACGTTGGGCCACGTGTACCATGCATTGTACTCACTCCGTTCGACCGGAGGTTTCGGCAGAATTTCGATTTGTGTAATGCTTTTCGCCCCCTGCCGGCGGGCAGTGCCGACACAATCGGCGCCGGTGTCGCCGCCGCCGATGACCACCACATGTTTGTTCGACGCACTGACCAATTGCTCTTTGGCGACTCTATCGCCGGCAACGATTTTATTCTGCTGAACCAGATAATCCATCGCAAAATGGATATTCTCAATCTCCCTGCCCTGAATATCGATGTCCCGCTGCACCCGCGCACCGGCGGTAATAATGATCGCATCGAAGCTCCGTTTCATGTAGCGCACGGAAAGGTCAGTGCCTGCATCCACGCCATTCTCGAAGATCACGCCCTCCTGCTGCATCTGTTCGATGCGCCGGTCGATGACCCATTTTTCCATTTTAAAATCAGGAATGCCGTACCGCAGTAATCCGCCCGGTCGATCTGCTTTTTCGAACACCACCACCTCGTGACCGCTGCGCGCCAGTTGCTGCGCTGCTGCCAGCCCGGCGGGTCCCGAACCGATCACTGCGACTTTCCTGCTGCTGCGAGATTGCGCTGGCTCCGGCTCAATCCAGCCTTCTTTCCAGCCCTTTTCGACCAGTTGCAGTTCGATCTGTTTGATCGTCACTGCCGGCTGGTTGATCGAAAGCGTGCACGCCGGTTCACACGGCGCGGGACAAAGCCTGCCCGTGATCTCAGGGAAATTGTTCGTGGAATGAAGCAGTTCCAGCGCCATCTTCCATTTTCCGCGGGATACAAGCACGTTCCAGTCTGGAATGCGATTGAATACCGGGCAGCCAACAGTGTGACAGAACGGAATGCCGCAATTCATGCAGCGCTCCGCCTGAATTTCAAGATCGCGTTCATCAAGCAGAATTTCGAATTCCCTGAAATCCCTGATCCGCTCTTTGACAGGTCGCTTCGACGGATCCTGGCGCTCGTATTCTAAAAATCCGGTATGTTTAGGCATCGAACACCTCCTCTGTGGCAGCAACATTTTCCCGTTCCACAGTTTCATCCATCTGCATGCGTTCCAGCACCTTGCGATAATCGATGGGCATCACTTTTACGAACAGCGGCAGACAAGCTTCCCAGTTATCCAGAATCAATTTCGCCCGCGCGCTGCGGGTATATTGAAAATGATTTTCGAGCATCTTCCGCAGTCGGATCCGGTCATCCCGATTCCAGACCGTTTCCAGATCGACCATATCCAGATTGCAGCGGGTATCGAATACTTCTGATGTATCGTACACATACGCGATGCCGCCGCTCATTCCGGCAGCAAAATTCTTCCCGGTTGCGCCGATCACCGTCACCACGCCGCCGGTCATGTACTCGCAGCCATGATCTCCAACTCCTTCGACCACTGCATTCACGCCGCTGTTTCGAACCGCGAACCGCTCGCCCACCGCGCCGTTGATGTAAATCTCCCCACCGGTCGCGCCGTACAGCAGGCAATTCCCGGCAATCACATTTTCATGCGGAATAAAGGTCGAATTCTGCGGCGGAATCAGTACGATCCGTCCGCCGGACATGCCTTTTCCCACATAATCGTTGGCATCGCCTTCCACAGTGATTGAGACTCCGGGCGCCAGAAACGCTCCGAGGCTCTGTCCTGCCGATCCTCTAAAATAAATATCGATAGTACTTTCCGGCAAACCGCTGCTACCATATCTGCGGGCGATTTCGCCGCTCAGCGTCGCACCCACCGTTCGATTGATATTGCGAATGGGCATTTTGATTGACACAGGCTCCCTCTTCTCCAGCGCGGATTTGCACCGTTGGATCAGTTGAAAATCCAGTGTCTTTTTGATATCGTGCTCATGCTTTTGTATCTTATTTTTTATATTTGAATTGACATCGTCGATTTGATAAAGCAATGGCGTCAAATCCAGATTCCGTGTTTTCCAGTGATCGATTGCCGGCTGGAAATTCAGCACATCGATCCTGCCGATCATTTCATCGATTGATGTGAAGCCCAGCTCTGCCATGATCTCCCGAAAATCCTGTGCGATGAAGCGCAGGAACCGCTCCACGAATTCCGGCTTTCCGGTGAACCGGGAACGCAGCGTCTCGTTTTGCGTGGCGACTCCCACGGGGCACGTGTTCAAATGGCATTTCCGCATCATCACGCAGCCCAGCGTCACAAGAATCGAAGTGCCGAATCCGAATTCTTCTGCGCCCATCAGCGCGGCTATTGCCAGATCGCGTCCGGTCTTCAGTTGACCGTCCACCTGAACCGTTATCTGGTCCCGCAGCCGGTTTGCGACCAGCGATTGCTGCGTTTCCGCAAGACCCAGTTCCCACGGGAGTCCGGCATGTTTGATCGCGGTCAGCGGCGATGCGCCGGTTCCGCCATCGTGCCCGGAAATGAGCACCTTATCTGCTTTTGCCTTCGCGACGCCGGACGCAATCGTTCCGACGCCGATTTCCGATACCAGCTTCACAGAAACCAGCGCCTGCGAATTCACCATTCGCAGATCGTAAATTAGCTGCGCCAGGTCTTCGATGGAATAAATGTCATGATGCGGCGGCGGAGAGATCAACGTCACGCCGGGTGTGGTGTGCCGCACGCGCGCAATATCCTCGCTCACTTTGTGACCCGGCAGTTGACCTCCTTCGCCGGGTTTCGCGCCCTGCGCCATTTTTATTTGAAGCTCATCCGCGTTCACCAGATATTCGGTGGTCACGCCGAACCGTCCCGACGCCACCTGCTTGATTTTGGAGCGCATGCTGTCGCCGTTCGGCAGACGGATGTAGCGTACCGGATCTTCGCCGCCTTCTCCGGAATTGCTCTGCGCGCCGAGCCGGTTCATCGCGATGGCAATGGCTTCGTGCGCCTCGCGACTGATCGATCCGAATGACATTGCCGCGGAAGCGAAGCGTTTCATAATCGAATCCACGGATTCCACATCATCGATAGAAATCGATTTTTGCGGCTTGAATTCAAACAGGCTGCGCAGCGTTGCCCGCTCCTTTGATTGATCATTAATTATTTGTGCATATTCTTTGAAAATTCGATAATCGTTCGTTCGCGTCGCCAACTGCAATTTATAAATCGCCTCCGGGCTGAACAGATGCTTTACGCCCTTGTGCCGCACGTGATATGAACCACCGGCATCCAGTAGTCTGTCCGGATTTCCGTTTTTCGGGAATCCGCAGCGATGAAGTCTGATTACCTCGCTTCCGATTTCAGGAAGATCGATGCCGCCGATACGCGACGGCGTTCCGCTGAAATACTTGTCGATCATTTTTTCGTGTAGCCCAATGGCTTCGAAAATCTGTGAGCCGAAAAAGCTGTGCACCGTGGAAATTCCCATCCGGCTGAATGTTTTCAGCAGACCTTTCTTGATCGCGGTAACATATTGATCCATGGCTTCTTCCGGCGTCAGTTGCTTTTCCAGAAGATCGGACTCCGCCATCATGCGAACAGTCTGGAAAGCCAGATTGGGGCAGATCGCATCTGCGCCGTAACCGAGCAGCAGTGCAAAATGCATCACCTCCCGGGCATCGCCGGTTTCCACAATAATGCCTGCGGAATTGCGCAGTCCCTGTCGCATCAAATAATGATGCAAGCCGGATGTCGCCAGCAGCGACGGAATCGCCGCATGATCCTGATCGATATTTTCGTCTGTTAAAATAATCAGATTCGCGCCATCGGCAATGCATTGTTCCGCCTGTTGAAACACTCTTTCCATCGCCTTTTCCAGCGCTTCGGGATCCACGTTCGCCGGAAATATGATATCCACATCTACCGCGTTGATTTCGGGATTATTCGCATCCCGAATCCGTTTCATATCCCGGATCGAAAGGATCGGATGCCGCAGCTTGAAACCGAGGTACTGCTCCGGTTTTTCTTCTAAAAAATTAGACTCTTTGCCTAAAAAGCTTTCCAGCGACATCACCAGCTCTTCCCGC
>WJJN01000353.1 GCA_014729735.1 Candidatus Zhuqueibacterota bacterium | reverse complement strand
GAATAGTGGCATTCTGGTGGAACAGTACGGTCATTTTACCATTGAGCAGTTGCAATGGTTAAAAAACGATTTGAAGAATATCGGCTCTGATAAACCGATCATTATGGCGGCACATCATCCTTTGATGGGGGATCGCCGTTACGTGGACAATGAAATCGACCTGATGAGGATTATTGCAGATTACAATGTCGTCCTTTATTTATGTGGGCATGGGCATCGTAACAAACATCGAAAGATAAATGGCATTGATTTTCTAATGACAGAAGCGGTAAAGTCCGAATCACCTGGATATCGAATTATCAGTATGGATTCACGAGGAAAGATAACGGTATCCAATCGCGAGGTGTTTCCGAAGACAACAATCAGGGAATTCACACGCTCATCGACTAAAATAATAAATAGTGCCAATTACTCATTTCGTGCACCCAGCAAAACAAAAATCTATGAAGACAATTTACCTGTTTTAATGTCAGGCAACAAATTTTCCCAGCCTGAGGTCAGCATAAATAATCACGAGTGGGCAGCGCTCAATAGAGGTGGCAGAAAGTATTTTCAGAATCTGGATATTTCAGATTTATCCGAAGGAAAACATACGATGTTGTTCCGGTATCAGGTAAATGATGAAACATGGCTTGATTTCTTTGATGTAAATATCGATCGCAGAAAAACGAAAATAGTTTTTAAAACGAATATTGGTAGTGAAATTCATGGCAAAGCCGCCATTGTTAATGATGCGCTGGTATTCGGCGCGTACGACGGTAAAGTATACGCTGTTTCTGCGGATTCCGGTAAAATATTATGGACGTTCCAGACCGGCGCCGAGGTTGTTACCGAGCCTGCCGCAAATAGTGACACTCTTTTCATCACCTCCGGTGACGGCTATTGTTATGCTCTCAATGCGAAGTCAGGACTGGAATACTGGAGGAAACAGGTAGCTAAGGCTATCTTTTCTTCGCCGACTTATGCTGACGGCAAAGTATTTTTTGGAGCTGCAGATAGTTGTGTTTATTCATTGCGCTCCAGTGACGGTTCGGTTATCTGGATATATAAAACAGACGGGCATGTAAAAGCACAGCCCGCGGTAAAATATAATAAAGTGCTTGTCGGCGCCTGGGATGGATATTTTTACTGCCTATCGACGTTAAATGGAGAGCTAAAGTGGCGCAAACAAATTTCCGATAACATTTATTATTCTGCCGCGACATCGAATCCATTGATCGAGATCGATAATGTTTTTTTCGCATCGCACGAGCATACGGTTTTTTCGTATGATATCGATACCGGCAATCTCCAGTGGCAGCATCTCGTGTCGGACAACCACAAGCCCGGATATTCCAGTCCGCTGGAATTCGATGACAAGATTGTCCTCGGTTCGATCAGCGGACATCTGTTTGCACTGGATGATGACAACGGTGACGAAATCTGGACTACTGCTCTGGCGGATTCTTTAGACAGCATTTTCGATTCATCGCCGGTTCTTAATTACCCTTCAGTAGTTACCGGATCTATAAACGGAATGATATACTCTGTTTATATCGATACCGGCGTGATGAACTGGACCCACAAATTGAGCGAAAAGTATATCTTCGCGACGACAGTGGCAAAAAGAGGAACTGTTTACGTAGGATCGTATGACGGCAATTTTTACGCAATAACAGAAGCAGAATAACTCATGAAAACCGGAGCAAACAGCCTTGAAAACTGAATATCAGGAAATGATACTGATCCTCGACTTTGGTTCCCAGTACACACAATTAATTGCCCGTCGGGTTCGAGAATTAGGCGTCTTTTCAGAGATCAAACCGTTTAACTTTTCCATAAGAAAAATCAGGGAATTATCACCCCGAGGAATCATTCTGTCCGGTGGACCTTCCTCTGTTTATAACAAAAACGCACCACTCGTTTCTAAAGAATTATTTCAATTGAACATTCCAATATTGGGAATCTGTTATGGTTTGCAGGTTATAGCCCATTTATTGAAAGGCAAAGTCGAAAGAGCGGAACATCGCGAGTACGGCTATGCCCAATTGATTATCGATAAAGCTTATGGCTTGCTCGATAATATGAAATCACCGACTACTGTCTGGATGAGTCACGGTGATAAACTGACACAAAGTCCCCCGGATTTCATGACGCTGGCTCATACGCAAAATGCACCTTATGCTGTTATCTGTCATCAGACAAAACCGGTTTTTGGAATTCAGTTTCATCCCGAGGTTTTGCACACGGTGGAAGGGATAACGCTTCTAAGAAATTTCCTTTATAAAATTTGTGAAACAAGAGGGGACTGGACGCCACACGCGTTTGTGGAAAGCTCGGTGCAGAAAATCCGCAAACAGGTGGGGGACAGGAAAGTTATTTGCGGGCTCTCCGGCGGTGTGGATTCCACGGTAGCAGCGGCACTGGTGTACAAGGCAATTGGCGATCAACTAACATGCATTTTTGTCGATAATGGATTATTACGCTTCGGCGAAGCGGATGAAGTAAAAACCGTTTTCAGAAATTATTTTACAATGAATTTCGTATTTGTCGATGCCGCACAACAATTTCTGTCGCGCTTGCAGGGTGTCACCAACCCCGAGCAAAAACGGAAAATAATCGGGGAAGTGTTCATCCGGGTATTCGAGCAGGCAGCAAAACAAAACGATGATGCGGAATTTTTGGTGCAGGGAACACTGTATCCGGATGTGATCGAAAGTGTTTCTATCAAAGGTCCGTCCGCAGTGATAAAAACGCACCACAATGTCGGAGGCTTGCCTGAGAAAATGCATCTGAAAATCATCGAACCGCTGAGGGATTTATTTAAGGATGAAGCCCGACAGATCGGGCGGGAGTTGAATGTGCCGGACGAGATTATCAGCCGTCATCCGTTCCCCGGTCCTGGATTGGCTGTTCGTATTCTCGGGGAGATAACCGAGAAGCGGCTTGAAATTTTGAGAAAAGCGGATAAAATTTATATTGAAGAACTGAAAAAATCGAATTGGTATCATAAAATCTGGCAGGCGTTCGCTGTTTATTTACCGGTAAAATCAGTCGGTGTAATGGGAGATGAGCGAACCTACGATAGTGTGATTGCTTTAAGGGCTGTTACCAGCGAGGATGCAATGACCGCTGACTGGGCAAAATTACCGCACGATATATTGAGCACCGTTTCCAACAGGATTATCAATGAAGTGAGCGGTGTCAATCGTGTTGTTTATGATATCAGCTCCAAACCACCGAGCACGATTGAATGGGAATGATAAATTATAAATACATTAAAAATATTGCGATTATTAAAATTTAATAATTTTCCCCTTGACTTCTTGTGATTTTGGGTGTAATTTCGATGTGATAAATTTAATGGTGAGGTAATTATGTGTGGAATAGTTGGTTATATCGGACAGAAAAATGCAATCCCCATTTTAATTGAGGGATTAAAGCGTCTCGAGTATCGTGGGTATGATTCAGCCGGTGTCGCGACGTTGTTGGATAACAGAATTTATATTCAAAAAGAAGCCGGGAAAATTCATAAGATTGATAAACGCATTCAAAAAAACGGAAATAATAGCACCCTCGGCATCGGTCACACGCGCTGGGCAACTCACGGCGCGCCCAGTTCATTGAATGCCCACCCCCATGATGATTGCACCGGAAAAATTACGGTCATTCATAATGGAATCATCGAAAATTTCCTTAGCTTAAAAGCAGAATTAACGGAAAAAGGGCATCGTTTTAAAACAGAAACCGATACGGAAGTCCTTGCACACCTGATCGAAGAATTTTACTGCAAAGATGGGATGCCTCTGGAAGCTGCAATACGTGCCGCGCTTATCGGGGTTGAGGGAACGTATGGCATTGCGGTGTTATGTGCCGATGAACCGGATTTGATTATCGGTGCTAAAAAAGGTAGTCCCCTGGTGGTTGGTATCGGAGACGATGAATATTTCATTGCTTCTGATATTTCCGCCATCGTGGGGCATACGAAAAATGTGACATATCTCGATGATAACGAAATGGCAATCATTAATCGTCACAATTTAACAATCAAAACCATCGAAGATCAACTCGTTGAAAAAGATGTCGAACAAATCCAGTTTGACCTGGAACGCATAGAAAAAGGCGGCTATCCTCATTTCATGTTAAAGGAAATTATGGAACAGCCGCAAACCGTATTCGATTCGATGCGGGGACGGCTTCTGGACGAAGAGGGTGTTGCCAAATTAGGCGGTATCGGTCACGAACTGGAATCGCTGCTTTATGCCCGTCGCGTGCTGGTCACAGCGTGCGGCACTTCCTGGCATGCCGCATTGATCGGTGAATATATGATCGAAGATTTTGTGCGTATTCCTGTAGAAGTGGAATACGCGTCTGAATTTCGATACCGTGATCCAATCATCGACCGCGATACAGTGGTGATAGCTATCAGTCAATCCGGAGAAACCGCCGATACTTTGGCAGCCATTCGCGAAGCCAAACGCAAAAAGGCAAAAGTACTTGGTATTTGTAATGTAGTTGGTTCATCGATTGCGCGTGAAACAGACGCAGGAATTTATCTGCACGCGGGACCGGAGATCGGTGTTGCCTCGACTAAGGCGTTTACTTCGCAGGTGACGGTGCTTTCACTCGTGACGCTGCTCCTGGCACGCATGTCGACGATGTCCGCGAGCAGGGGACGAATGATCGTAAATGAGATAAAAAGTATACCGGATAAAATAAGCAAGATTCTTCAATCAAATGAATATATAAAGGAAATTGCTGAACGATATGCATCTTCCCAAAATTTTTTGTATCTCGGACGCGGATACAATTTCCCGGTTGCGCTCGAAGGAGCATTAAAACTAAAAGAAATTTCCTATATCCACGCAGAGGGGTATCCTGCTGCCGAGATGAAGCATGGTCCCATTGCGTTAATCGATGAAAATATGCCGGTTGTATTTATTGCAACAAAAGACTCTACATATGATAAAATCACAAGTAATATTGAAGAGGTAAAAGCCCGTTGTGGCAGAGTGATTGCAATTGCCACTGAGGGAGACTCCTCGATTAAAGATAAAGCAGATCACGTAATCTATGTACCTGAAACATATGAATTATTAACTCCGCTGCTGACGATTATTCCGCTTCAATTATTGGCTTATCATATTGCTGTGATTCGTGGCTGCGATGTGGATCAACCGCGCAATTTGGCAAAAAGTGTGACTGTTGAATAAATAGGAGAATTTAAATTAAAGCATGAAACAGACATTTAGAGCTTTTCTGGTCATTTTATTGTTTGGGTGGGTGACAGCAACATGTGCCCAATCAATTGCTGCCAGGAATATCAGGTTTGTGCAAGATGTTGAAACTCTCTTTAGTCAGGGCGTGAACGAATATCGTCTTGAAAATTATCAAAAAGCAGTGGATATATTTCTGAATCTCATCCGGAAGTACCCCGACAATCAGCGAATAACCGCCATCGAGTTGATGTTGGGGAGATCCTATTACCAGTTAAAAAAATACAACTCTGCTATTTCCACGCTACGGGAGCTGATCGCCACATATCCGCAAAGCAATTATGCGGATGACTCCCACTTTTTTATCGGTCTCAGCTTCTATAAAATGGATAATTTTGTCTCGTCGGTGCGGGAATTATTATGGATCACGGATTATGGAAAAGACAAACGGCTGGTAGAGAAAAGCCGTAATCTCGCCATCAAGATCCTGGAAAACAACCTTAGCCTCGACGAAATAGCGAATTTACGGGCAGAGTCGGTCGGCGAAATGTCCAGTATGTTGTTAACAATAAAGTTGGCACAGCGCTGGAATAGCCAGGGGAATAAATCAAAAGCAACGCAATTACTCAAAAATTACATTCGAGCACATTCTGAAAATGACTACATTTCAGTGATGCGGGAAGTTCTGAAACAGATCGAAAATCAAAAAGTATCGCTGAATCTTAAAGTAGGCGTGATCCTGCCACTTTCAAGTGAGTATGCAGAGCAGGCACAATCCGTCCTAGCAGGTATCAAATACGCTCTGAAAAAATTCAATTCAGATTCGGAATATAATGTCGATCTCGTCATTAAAGATTCGGAGGGAAGCATCATTTCCTGCGTCCATTCGGTATCGGATCTTGTGAGAGATGATAACATCGTCGCTATTATCGGAGAATTGGAAAGCGAAAACACTGCGAGCATCGCGCCTATAATCAATTATAATGCAATTCCGCTGATTGTGCCGGTGGCTTCTGCAAATGGCTTGGCTGAATTGTCCAAATTTCTGTTTCAGGTGAACGGAAACCTTGAGAGCAGGGGAGAGCTTCTTGCAAAATATGCAATGAATGTCAATCATGACTCTACCTTTGCGACCATGGCGCCTGCAGATCAGTACGGCAAAGATATGACCGATAGCTTTACTGCGGCAATAGATAAGTTAGGCGGCGAAATTTTCGCTCAGAAATGGTACTATGGCGATGCGGAGGATATGGGTAGGCAGTTCAAAAGCATCCGGGAAATCGGTTTTAGCATGATGAACAGGGATTCTCTAATTGACCATTACACTCGCGACATGACACCATATCAAAAATCGAAATTCAGAATTAGTACTATTCCGGTTACGACTATAGATGCGGTATTTTTTCCCATTTATACTGATGATATCAAATATGTCGTGCCGCAATTTGCATTCGCGAATGTGCGAGCACAAATTTACGGCGGTCAATACTGGTATGATCTCGATGAGTTAAGAAATAAGAATATTGTCTCTCATGTCGACAGTTTGACTTTTGTAAGCGATTATTATCTGGATGAGATCGATCCGGAATTCAGGAATTTTCGTGCTGATTTCCGGAAAGAAATTGGTACCACGCCCGGACTTATGGACTATTACGGTTATGATGCAATGTCCATAATATTGGATGCCATAAAGAATGATGCAACCACACGGGAAGCAATCAAAAATCATCTCAATAATCTGGATAATTTTATGGGAATCCGGGGACCCATCAATTTTAAAAATAATCAACGAGTAAACACGGGGCAGCGAATTATCATGTTCGTGAATGGTCGATTTATTCTGGCAAAATAAGCAAATTATCACAGGGCGTAATTTCATTTTTAAAAATATCGGGGATATAAATCCCCGATATTATTATTCATCCGGTGCCAATTTTTTTGAGGCAGATATTTTGTTTATATAAAACTATTTTCCTTCCTTTTTCTCCCAAATTTTCGTGACAATCTCATCACATTTTTCTGCAAATTTTCGCTTATGTATCTATTAAAAACAAAAAATAACGGGATACATATAAAATGAAGAGATTTGTTTGCATCGTTTTGCTACTGGCGGGTTTACCATTTTGTTTATATGCGAATTACACACATATTTTATTTTATCATGCCTCGGAAAAATACATCTTATTAAACGCCTTTCCCATAGATTACCCGGAAAAGTGTCAGGGAATTTTGTTTTCCAATGATGATTGGCATTATTACCGCTATCGGAACAGCGAGGAGTTACATCAGTTTCTAGATGCTTTGGGATTTGCCGATGAGGAAGCCCGGATTAAATTCAAAGCAGTATTTCAAAAAAATCCGCCGCGAAATGATGATTTCAGAGCAGTAAATTGGAGTAATTTGTTCAACTGGCTTTCCGATATGCGCATCGAAGAAGTGCATGGCAACACCATCCTGTTGAAAGAATTAAGCGATGTTGATTATGATTATTTGCAAAATTTATATGAGACCGGTAACTATTTCCCAACTATCGAAAATCTGGAGCAGTTTCTGCCGAGGCTCATCATGGAAGTTGAGGGAATCCCGACGAACGTCCTCGATTTCGGGCTTGTGGGTATGCATCAAAAGAAAAGTATCAAAGTCGTACTGCGAGCAGAGTATATTAATAATGCGCTATTGACAATCAATCCAATTCGTCAGGAAAATCTCGACAACTCGATTTCTCTGGATAAATCGGATCGCAGCATATTTATTTCCGAATATAAATCAGATACACTAACATTTTCTTTCTCGCCGGGAGACGAAAATACCACCACTTTCTGGAATAAAGACACACTCACCTTTGTGACGACACTGAATGGCGATTATCTTCCAAAACCGGAAAACCTGATTATAAATGGCATCCGGGATCGATCCCTGTCTGCAAATATTCCGTGGAAACTAATCGGATTGATTGGCAGTGCTGTATTAGGTGTTCTGCTGCTTATTTTGTTGCGCAAAGTCTTTGCAAAAATATTTCGTGCCATTTTTATTAACGGTATATTCAGAATTTTCAAAAGAAAAAAAGTTGAGCTCGAAAAAGAACCGCAACCGCCTATCGAAGACATGGAGACTGCGGAAATTACACCGCAGAAGCCTGTTTCATATTCTGAAGAAACGGAGATCAAAACTCCACATGTTTCCAAAGAAGAGAAGTTATTCAAAATTTTGCAGCGATTTTATCACGAATATGCGGAGTATTCGCTTTACAAGGAAGCATTTAACAAGATTTTCGGACCGGTACATAGCAATCGAACTGAAATACTGAAATTAGTGGAACAGATCAACGCGGATCGAGGCGAAAATGTAAAGGAGGACGAGAATTTGCTCTGGTATAAAGAGGCATTCGAAGAATTAAAGCAGAGCAATGGAATCGCTAAAATGGAGGATATGGATGCTAAAATCTATCTTTCCAAAAAGCAGAACACAGTGGATTATAAAAAAATGTATGACATTATACAAGAGTATTGTTATAAACCCGTGCTGAGCGAACCGCATCTGTTTTTGAATAAGAATGAAGCAATTACAAAAAATCTCGATGTTTTTCAGAAAAATAAAGAACGACTGATCGATATTCAGCTACAATTACGGGAGTTCGCCACCTATCAGCAGGAAATAAATGAGTTTATTAATGATGTTAGTTCCGGTAATTTGGTCAATATCAAGGAAAGCATCGGGCTGGATGGTAACTCAAAAAATGGCAGCGATGCAGATGATGAAGATAATGTCATCGATTTTGAGAATTTTCTGAAAATCAAAAATTTATTCGATGGTGTTACCGAGGCGTTTTATAAATTTCTGAAAGAGCTGCGCACTCACCTCAGCGATTTGGACGGTTTGTCGATTTCAGCTCACTGGAAGGAAATTGTCAAAAATATCATTCAAGGCAGAAGTGGATTGGCGGGGATTAACGGCTGTCTCGCACGTTATGAAAGCTTCAATAATCCGGACATTCTGTTTCGATTCCTGGATATTCATAATGTCGCTGACTGCAAAAAGTTTTCCAAGAAGCGAATCAAAAATAAATTCCGGGATAAATATCTGTTGCAGTCGTTCTGTTGGACGGTTTTACAGAATACATTCCGCCTATTCATTTATCTCGACCGCAAGGAATTTCAGCAAAATGATGATACCGAGCTATATAAACGCATAAAATTTTTAACTGAAGAACTGCGAAAGCATCTGGTTAATTTCGACATCTATCCGCATCAAATAAAATTGATCACCACATCGAAGCTGCAAAAAGAACTGGCGAATCAATTGACGGACACATCGGTTTCCTATCTGGAAAATATAAGATCAGTCCGTACGCAGTTAAGACAAATGGTACTAACTCAGGAGCTGAAAAAGGGATTCATTTATGATGTGGAATTCATTGGATACGAAGTAAAATACAATGGCGCAGTGAAATATAAAAAAGCGAAAACATCCCGGGTGAAAGTTTTTAACGAGACCGAAGCCTATTTCGAGTAAAGACTTTTCATTTCAGCAGGTGAAAAAATTTGTGATTCGCGACATGAAATGCAAACTCATCGATCTCTTCGGCAGTAATCCACCGATAATCCACGTGACCGGCTAATTCGATTTGACCGTGCCTGAAATTGCAGTGATAAACATCCATAATGATTCTGAAATGCGAATACGCGTGTTTAATTTGAGTCAGCATGCGTGTGATCTCTATTTTCAGATTCGTTTTAAGTCGAATAAGACTTATCAACTGATCTTCAATATTTTGCGATGCATCTACTTTCCCGCCGGGAAATTCCCATAATCCGCCCAGCAATCCATTGAGTGGACGACGGACGATCAAAAATTTGTTTTCTCGATGAATAATTCCCACGGCAATATGATGTTGCGGTGTCTTTCGGGAAGCAGGTTTCACCGGATAAAAATGCTGTTGTTTCGAAGAATACGCCTTACAAAATTCGCTGACCGGACAATCAGTACAAAGTGGCTGCTGCGGACGGCAGATAATGGCGCCCAGTTCCATCATTGCCTGATTGTGCGTGCCTGCATTATCCGCATCGAGCAATGCCTCCGCATGACTCTTGTACACTTTTGCTGCCTTTGATTCGTTTAGTGGTGAATCAATCAAAAAAAGGCGTGCCAGTACCCGTTTTACATTTCCATCCATCACTGCAAACGGTGCATTATGAGCGATACTAAGCACCGCTGCTGCAATATAATCTCCGACACCGGGTAATTTCTTAAACGCTTCATAGTCTGCCGGAATAATACCGTTTGTCTCTGAGATAACAGCCTGCGCCGCTTTATGAAGGTTGCGTGCCCGGGCGTAATATCCCATGCCTTCCCACATCTTTAATACTTCTGCCAGATCAGCTTGCGCCAGATCAGAAATCGTTGGAAAGCGCGAGATGAACCGCTGATAATATTCCAACACCTTTACCACCTGCGTTTGTTGCAACATTGCCTCCGAAATCCAGATGCGATACGGATCATTCGTGCTACGCCACGGCAACTGACGCTGATTATGCTGAAACCAGGTAGCTAATTTGACCTGAAATTCCTGTGATGAAAAATGAAGCTGTTGCATGATTTTGCGCTCGCAAAAAATTGAATACGAAGAACTTTTAACGATTCCGATATTTATTAGTTCCTTGAATATCATTTCGTAATCTCGGGATTCCCAGTGAATCTGCCGTGTCATTACAAGTGATGAAACCGATGATGTGCGTTTCATTTGAGTAATCGAATTAATTGGTGATGCATTTGATGCGCTAAAAAAACAACTTGCAACAATACATTTTACGTATTATATTAATCAGACAGGCAAGTTCCTTTTTTCATCTTAAAAATCTCGAACAGGCAAAATCTGCCTATCAACGAAGCATTTGCCATTGGAATGAATTGGGCAATATTCGGGGAATCCAGTTGTGCCTTGCCAGACTTGCCCGGGTCGCAATCGCGGAAGATCGTATATCGGAGGCAGTTACTTTCTACGGCGCGGCTCCAGATCCTGTGCAAATAGTCGGCATCTTATTGGCGCGCATAGATAATACCGGATACCATAAGCAGTTAAATTCGCTGCGTTCCGCTATGGGAGAACAGCAGTGGCAGAAAGCTTACCTGCGCGGGAAATCTATGTCGCCTGAAAGCGCGATGGATTTTGCCGCAGAGTATTAGCAAATGTAGCTAAAATGTCCTATCTAACAGAATCGCGATGATAGCCGGCAATCAGTAATCATTTAGCAAGATAATTTTATATTTTCAGTTTAGCCAATCCTTGAAATTCATCCACATAAATGTTCCAACTGCACCACATGCGACGCATTTCGAAAGTACTATACAACTTGTTGTTTTCACCAGCGAACCAAATTTTCTGATTGGGAAATAAACGCTTGCATATCTGGCTATTATTATTAAATTATTACCTATCCTAAAAAATGCGGAGTATTATTGTGATTGATAAAAACCTTATCAGTTGGCTCCTCGAGGGGGATGTCTCCATCCAATATCAAACGCATCGCGATCTGCTCGATACCGAGAAAGATGACTTACAGAACCGCATCGCGACAGAAGGCTGGGGCGCTGAATTTCTTTCCCGGCGATTGGAAAACGGTCATTGGGGATACAAATTCTATCAACCCAAATGGACTTCCACACATTACACCCTGCTGGATTTGAAAAATCTGGGCATTGCTCAGAATAATCCGCTCATTCTCGAAACGCTGAATATGATTTTCGATACGGAAAAAGGACCTGACGGCGGAATCAGACCCATCGGCACCGTTCAAAAAAGCGATGTCTGCATCAACGGGATGCTGCTGAATTATGCCACATATTTTCTAATTGATGAAAAAAAATTGGAATCCGTGGTCGATTTTCTGCTTTCCCAGCACATGGCAGATGGGGGTTTTAATTGTTGTTCCAATCGAAGCGGCGCCGTACATAGCTCGCTGCACTCGACCATTTCAGTGGTAGAAGGAATTATGGAATACGCACGAAACGGATATACCTATCGCCTGAATGAACTACAGCATGCGGAACAGGGATGCCGGGAATTCATGCTGCAACATCAATTATTCAAATCCGATAAAACCGGAGCGACAATCGATAAACGGATGCTGGTGCTCTCATATCCATCCCGCTGGCGATACGATATCCTGCGGGCGCTGGATTATTTTCGCAGCGCCAATGTCGATTACGACCCTCGGATGGATGCTGCCATCGAAGTCCTGCAAAAAAAGCGCCGCAAGGACGGACGCTGGCATACGCAGGCAAAACATCCGGGGCAAACGCATTTCGATATGGAAATAGCCGGAAAGCCGGGGCG
>WJJN01000352.1 GCA_014729735.1 Candidatus Zhuqueibacterota bacterium | reverse complement strand
GATAATAATAGGTTATAGGATTATCTGTTGAGTTATAATAAGTTGTGCCAACTTTTGTTAAGCAAATGTTTCGTTGTTGATGTCTCAGATGATATCCGAGACTATGTTTTATGTTGCTGTAAGTAATGAAGTATACCAATCATGGATACCAAATCGAATGCACTATATCATCTGTACTCTGAATATACAAAATATCAGATTGTATGAATTGCCGCCTCAAACCAAATACCTCATAAAGCATTTCAAAACTGGTTGGAAATGTGTCGTATTTATTCATGAATGCATTTTCAATCTCTTTAATCGATTCTACATTTGTTATTTTGTCGACGACTCCCAGTGTGCCTGTTAATCTTGTTCCGGCTAATAGTAAAATTTGGTTGTTTGAAGGACCTAAAAACTTAATTATAAATCCGTAGTCCATGTGATAATTACCTGCATTTATTTTATTTGTGGAATAAGTGAGCAAGGTATCTTTCGTTTGATCTGATAAAGAGAACGTATATTTAGAAACAATATTGATGTGAGATTTTTTAAAGTAAAAATTCAATGGTCCCAGACATTTGATTAAACCCACATAAATGATATTATGCGTTTTTAAATCATTGACAGTTAGTTCGGAACATAGACGGATTGAAACGGATTTATTTGAGCTATTCAGTATCGGCAACAGATAAAGAAGGGAATAGGGGCAATATTCAATCAAATAAGTGTGCCGCTTTAGCTGAGTTACTTCTACTGTGGGATCTGTGATATTGGCTGTGTACGATTCAAGCTCTTCCATCGAATTAATGTCTTCATCTCTTACAATACGTCCGTTATTATCTCCCTTTTTTTCTCTGAAGAAAAACACATCGCCGAACACAATGAGAATCGGTTTTTCGTTATGAAGAATATCATGCCAGATGACGGAAGTATAAATTTCATTTTGCCCATTATTATTATTTGATTTTTCAAACCTAAGCAAAAAGATTATAATTGTTACTGAAAACAATAATAGAACGGCTAATACATAGGAAATGTATTGTCTGATTTTGGAAGATTTTTTAATCGTATTAAATTTTAGCCCATACCCGCCTTTTGGAATTTCTATTCTTACTTTTTCTTTTTTCCCTTCTGCCTGGTAGTAATTTTTCAGTCGCTTTCGAATTTCATGTATATAAACGCGGACGATTGGATCTTCGGAGGGATTAAATGATTCATCGCGTTTCAGGAATTCGGTGGCAATTGTTGTCTCAGTAGGATTCACTTCTTTTAGATAATGATCGAATAAATATGTCAACAGTTTGGTATATGTCGGTGAGTCTTTAAATTCACTGCTGTTTAGAATATTTTGGAGAGATTTTTTATATAACGTTTGCTTGCTCATATAAAGACCGTTATATATTTGATGTTCAGATGTGTTTAAATTTAATAAAAAAAAATTACATATGCAAGTAAAATATTTTCTCAATGTGAGTGACTATAAATGTTGAAATTAACAATGTTACTCATTAAATTAACAAAGTAAGCATGCAGTTAATAACTTGATTATATAGAGAAATTTGTTATATTGAACGTCAGCATTCACAATTTTCAAATATTTTCATTTCAAGTTTTACCGGATTAAGGGAAACTTCAGGCGAAATTCAAAAATGAAAAAAATACTTACCATTTATATACTTCTCAGCTTAACTTTTCTTTATCTTAAATATTGCTACTAAATTAGGAGGACATTTAAAATGAAAAGGCAATTAGCAGTTCAGTTGTTAATTTTTTTAACATGCAGTTTGTTAATTAACTTTTCAAGCTTTGCTGCCTCAACTGGGAAGATTGTAGGGACAGTAAAGGACGCGAAGACGGGTGATGCGCTACCGGGAGCAAATATTTTCATCGAGGGGACAAGCCTCGGCGCTGCTTCCGATGTCAATGGAAATTACTTTATTCCACGCGTGCCTGCCGGTACTTTTGCTTTGGTTGCGAGATATATTGGCTACCAGGATGAACGGATTACCGACGTCAGGGTTGAGGCAAACCGATCTTTCAAACTTGATTTTAAGCTTAAGACCACCATTGTAGAAGGCGAGACCGTGACCATTACTGCCCAGGCTGAGGGGCAATTAGCGGCTATAAATCAGCAGCTTACGTCAAGGGAAATTGTAAATGTCATTTCGGAAGCGAAAATTCAGGAGCTGCCGGACGTAAATGCAGCGGAGGCAATTGGACGCCTGCCCGGAGTTTCGCTAATAAGAAATAAAGGCGAAGCGTCAGAGGTTGTTGTCCGTGGATTATCCAATGGTAATGTTGCAATCAATATTGAGGGACAACGGATTCCGGCAAGCGGAAATGACAGGGGAGTTGGATTAGCAATGATTTCAACGGAAATGTTGGGCGGAGTTGAAATTATTAAAGCCAATATGCCAGATAATGATGCGGATGCCACTGGCAGTACGATTAATATGAAATTGCGAACAGCCCCGAAAGATTTTCAGACCAAGCTCTACGTTCAGCAAGGATATAATTCACAGGAAGAGTCTTTTCGAATGCGAGAGGGCTCGTTTACTATTAGTAATCGCTTTTGGGGAGGCAAAGCCGGTATTTTAGCCAGCGGTTCGATCGATTTGAAAAATAGAGGGACCGATGCATTGAGTGCAAGTTATGATTCTCCGGATGATTACATCCCTGGTAAGCCAGCCGATATCGAAATAAATAGGGCGACGTTGACGAATAGCC
This sequence comes from Candidatus Zhuqueibacterota bacterium, assembly GCA_014729735.1. GTDB lineage: Bacteria > Zhuqueibacterota > Zhuqueibacteria > Thermofontimicrobiales > Thiofontviventaceae > Mariaggregatimicrobium. The sequence goes on along the minus strand of WJJN01000352.1, from coordinate 3,447 downwards.
TTGAAGATCGAGACCGGTATGGCGCAAGTGTGGTGCTCGATTATAAGTTACCGAACGGAAAAATTGTATTCAATAGCTTTGCCAGCCGACTTAAGCGCAATGTTGCCAACTCTATAAATGGATTTAGCCTCGAGAACTCGATGATAAATATTAATTCTACATTTTATGAACAGACACAAGATATTTTTACCGGCGGTATTCAGGCGGAATATGAACTGTTTGGTACTCAGCTTGATATGCAAATCTATGGATCTCAAACCAAGACGGAGACCCCTGATGAGTTGCAAATGACTTCTGAAGTAAGTCCGGCGTTCGTCGGAAAAATAACAGTCGATACAAAGAACTTAATCAGCCCCGGTGAATTATCTACCTTAGATGAAATGCCCGATCCTGATCAAATCAAAGTACGAACCACCCGTTATGACAGTGGTATTGATAATGGTAAAGAAACAGGTCTTAAAGTTGATTGGCAGGTTCCGTTTCGGTTGAGTGATAATTTTACGGGCTATTTTAAAACCGGTGGTAAAATCCGTGCATTGAGCAGAGAGCGACGCAGATTTCGAAACAGTTCGACCTGGAATTCATCAAACCAGTTCGTACAAAACCCCAACCGCTGGCTGTTAAGTAACTATCCCGAATATAATTGGAATACATTTTCAGGAGTTATTACTCTAGATCATTTTATGGCTGACACCTCTCCACTCGAATTTTTAGATGACGGTTTGCAGTTTTATTATCCCCTTGATCGTGATAAAGTTAAGGAAGTTATTGATTTATGTCGCACTCCGGAAGCGAAACAGTACCCAATACTGTTGGGTCGTCTAACCGAGGAAACCAATGATTATGATAATGATGAGTTGCTGACAGCAGGTTATGTGATGGCAGGTATCGACTTCGGACCGCGGCTTACATTTACCCCCGGTGTGCGCTATGAACGTGAAGAGATTGATTACCGTGCATATTACTTCGTAAGAGGAGATGGTTCCAGATTTCCCAAAATAGCGCAGGCGAATTCATTCTTCGATACCACAACAACCAGAACCAATGAGTATTGGTTCCCGATGTTCCATTTGAAATACAAAATAACTGATTGGTTTGATGTTCGTTTGGCGAGAACTCGCACAGTTAGTCGACCAAATTATGGCTCATATAGTCCTCGTATTACGATTAGTGGTGAAAACGTCTCCAAAGGCAATCCGGATTTGAAGCCTGAGTTGAGTACAAATTATGATGCCTATTTCTCATTATATAACAATTGGGTTGGGCTCTTTACGATTGGGGGATTTTACAAGGAAATAGAAAATCAGATTTATACGGAAACCAGAGAAATTAAACCGGAAGATAACTTTCCTTCGCTCTCCGGACTCATAACACAACCTGTTAATAATAGATTTGACGGAGAAGTATATGGCGTAGAAATGGATTTGCAGACAACATTTTGGTACCTGCCTGGCTATTTAAGTGGAATTACACTAAGCGCTAACTTTACGGCATTGAAATCGAATACTCAGTTTGAGTGGTTTTATGACATCCTGGAGTATGATCCGAGCAATCCATGGGGACCGCCCACAGTCATCAAAATTGATACACTGAGGAAAGGACGTTTGACCAACCAGCCAAAATATCTGGGGAATATAGTACTTGGATATGATTTAAAAGGATTTTCCGCCAGGCTGTCCGTAAATTTTCAGGATAATACACTAAGGAATTTCAACAGAACTGTTCCCGAGCTAGATGCTTTTACGCATAGCTGGTCTCGCTGGAATCTTTCTGTGCGTCAGAAAGTTGGTCAACATATCGAGTTACTCTATAATTTCAACAATATAAGTAATACTCCTGAAGAAGATTTTCTGCCTGGACGGTTTAATAGCTTAAATTCCCTGGAAAAATTTGGCTGGGAGACGGATCTTGGTGTGCGTTACTTTTTTTAACCAATATTAAATAGTACAACTTTAAAAAGTAAAAGGAGGGATTAAAAATGTGGTAGCTTTGGTTGCAGTACTTAAAAAAGAAGAAATTCACTAAAAAGGAGGAGCCAAGAAAATTACCATTTACTGATTTCCAGATGTTGCAGATAAAAAACATAAATCTCAATAACATGAAGGAGATTAAAAATGAAAAAAAATCTAACATGTTTAGGCATCTTGGTTGTCTTGTTAGGTATACTATTCGCAGGCTCAACATCTACAGTTCAAGCTCAAGTTCCGGATACTGTAGTTGTTGAACCTGGAACACCTGGTGCAGTTGAACAGGCGATTTTAGACAATCCCGGCAAAGTTATAAAACTTCGTCGAAATGGGGTTTATATTGTTCAACAGACCATTTCTTCAGATACAGGGATCGTTATTTATGGTGAACCCACTCCCACAAGCGATCCACCCGCTACTCTGGTGCGTTCAGCAGATACCGGAGGTCCATCGGTTATTGATACGAACAACGACTTAAAACTGGAAAACATCGCTATTCTGGGCTGGACTCTACAGGGGAATGGCATAAACTTCGTCATGCGGTTACGAAACAAGGATGGCGGAGATTATGAATTCTATAATTGCTATATGGAGCGTACAACGAACCGCTTTACCCGATTCGATGCGCCAAATCCGCGGCTCATTGCCAAGGATAATATCTTCATGAATGTTGGCAATATCAACAACTGGCAGGGTGGATTCGTTTTTCAATTCCAGAATGCCATGCCCAGAGAAGCAATTATCCAGAATAATACCATTATTAACCTGGGTTCTGTATTCATCACTAACTTTCGGGTAGAGTTGAACGGTAATTTCACAATCGATCACAATACTTTTGTTCTTGGAAACAGAGAGTATTTTACTCCGAATGACAATTACATAAATGTTATGATTAAAAATAATATTTTCCTCAATCCTTTTTCAAGAGGGTATAGCGGTGTGAGAGTCAACGCAGATGGCGACACTACCTATTTTGGAGATTTCGTAGATGCAGAGACCGATGACCCAGGGGATACACTCCAGGCGTTCCTTACATTCGATAGCCTGGCTGTTGAATTATTGCCGGAGCTTGGAATTACCGAAAACGAGCGTAATGTGGCGTTTACGCACAATTGTCTTTACAGAGAACAACGCTTTTTAGACTGGTATGAAGAACAACACTATACCGAACAGCCTTTTATGACGGAGAGATCGCAGGCATTTGCTGATGCAAATCCTTCAATCACCATCGATGAGCCCATGAATGTGAATCCTGAATTCGTAAAGCAGTTACCGGATTCCGTTTATGAGAACTATATGGAGTGGATCGAATTTCACCGTACAGCGGAAGCCTTCAAACCGCCAGATGCTGTAACTCCTGACAGATATTGGTATGCAGATGGCAGCCGGGATCTGCCGTTTGCCTGGCCTATCCGTCCTGTTGATGGACCTGATGCGATACTTGATTTATCATATTCCACGACCAGCCCGCTCTATACGG
>WJJN01000351.1 GCA_014729735.1 Candidatus Zhuqueibacterota bacterium | reverse complement strand
TTTCAACAGCGACGACTATTCCAGTAACCGGTATCGTGGAAACTGGTGTAGAACAAATTCTCTTGAATTGGCAGAAAACAAATAACGCCGATATTTTTCTTTTTGGTACTCAGACGACTATTTCCGGAAGCTCCCACAAAATGCTACTTATGTCAAATGGCATCCCGGCGGACAAGATTTACGGTATTGCTTGTGGCAATCTCGCAGATCTCATTGAAGAAGCACCCGGCTCAAGTGAAACCGAAAAACGCGTTTCACAGAAAGTCTCCGAGGGATTAGCGATGCGTGGGATACATGCCCAACCGGTAATTGCTGCGCTCGTTTGCACGCATTATGGTTATGTAGCCGATCGCTTTGAAGAGGAGCTAAAAAATCAGGGAGCGAATGTAATTGCGGTAATCAATCCCAATCCAAGGATGACGGATTTTTTGTTCCGTCGTGAATATTTTCAGCGCTTTCACGGAACCGAAATCACAGTCGAAGTGATATGCAAGGTACAAATCTTCCCTTCGATAATGGAATCGATTACTAAACTCATTCAACCAAGTTCACCAATTACAGCTCAGGCAATCCGAAATTATCACCGCGATGTAGATTTATTTTGATCGGAGTTAAAAATTGAGAGACAGCTCGAGACCAAGCATTGTGCTGCGGGTGTCGCCGTAATTTTGATATGGATCATGGTCATCATCCCAATTGGCAAACACGCTCAGTATCCAGTTTGCCGAGATATTCCAGGAGAAGAAACCGATCAACGAATTGATATTTCGGTCAGTGTATAAAGTGAATACATCGATATCATTTGCCGCTGAATTCGGATATCGTTTAAAAGAATAGATTTCCGTTACGTTCAGCATGAACCGGTTAAGGCGGAAAATATCAAGGGACAGCGAAATGCCGTGCGAGTAATAATCTTCTTCCATAAAATATATGTTCGCAGAGCGCGATGGCAGATCGTAATCACGATTCGTATAAACATATCCTAGCTCAATCGAACTGTAATCACTAAAATTGAAAACAACGGCAGGTTGCGCTTCAATTTCCAGATAGTTCGACGCATACATTGTGGTCATGGCATGATGACGAAATTCGAAATCACTTCGAAAGCGGATCGCAAAGCGGTTTCCCAAACGATAAAATCCATTAATTTGGCTATGTATTTCTTCGTAATCGATATAGAACGAAGTATCTACCAATGCGGATCGATAGTCTCGATAGGTGTAAGTTGTATTGAACGAGGCATTCAATTTCAACGACAGCAATCCGAAATAGCTAAATCCCACCTGCTGCTCGAGATAATCTTTTTCATAGAAGCTCGGATGTCTTCTATCTTCAAGCTGATAGTCCGCATAAAGCGATAGCCGGTTACCGCCGGAGTAACTACCTTTTGTCCGAAATTGGTATTGATAGTAATCCGAATATCCGGAAGATTGTGGTGTATTTTTGCGAATTGTGAATTCGTTCTCAGTATCCAGAGAAACGGGACCCAAATCCGCGAGCTCTGCTTCAGCCGAAATCCGGTTTTGCCAATACGTTAAATCAATCTCTCTTTTATAATGCGTGCTTTCGAAGCGGTTTTGCAGGCGTACTGCCGCGATTTCGTCGAACCTGCGCTCTGCCCGCGCATCCAAATCTGTTGCCAGATAATCACGGCTGTTTTTCACAAGACCATTGATTCCCGCATCCCATAGCGGACGACTCCAATCCACAGCAACCTTCAGTTGCGAAAAGGGATTGGCTGTTTTTTCTGAGAGCGTGCTATCATAATCAACTATTGCCATTTCAAATTCCTGCTGCCACAGGTCAGAGCCGATGGTGATCTCGCTTGTCCATTGTACCGGCGGGACAGCCGGAGGATTTTCAGGTTCGGAAATACCCATCCCTGCTAAAGCCTGATCAGCATTATATTTCTCTTGAATGGACATAATCAAATCCATGGCAGATTCCAGTAGAATATTTGCCTGATCATATTTATCTTCTGTTATAAGATCAGAAATCTGGCTCTTCATTTCATCGAGCTGCCCGGCAAAGACAGAGTCTGATAACAGCTCCCGGTTGTTCCACATCAAACGATCCAGTTTCAGGCGATTAATTTCGAAAATTTCCGCTTCGTAAAACGAATCATCCCAAATCGCATCGGTTGTGTCTGGAAACGTTTCCTGACTCAACAGGATGTGCGGAGTGAGGAGTAACCAGAAAAATTGTCCGAAAAGGATAATACAATGATATCGATTCATTTTTTTCGATGCTGGTATAAAGCACTAATCATGGAGCCACCGACGACCATCAAAGCTCCGATAATGCTCCACATATTCAGATGTTCCGGTTGAATTAATGACGGAAAAATAGCAGCGCCGATTTTAACTGCAATAATAGTAATGATGGGTGTTGTTGCAAGAACCGCACTAATGCGCGAAGCTTCCCAGTGATCGAGAGCTTCGGCAAAGCTGCCGTAAGCCAGGAGTGTATTCAATCCGCAGAATATCAGCAAACCGATTTGTGTGGCATCCAGTTGGGAAAGCTGCCCCGGTTTTGATCCGGGAAGCAGCACGAAAATGCCTGAAAAATATATAAACAGCATGATTATTTCCGACGGGAATGTTTTTAATAATTGTTTTTGTGCCAATCCGTAAAATGACCATATAAAAGCAGCCGTGATGATTAACAAAATCCCGATGGTATATCCTGTGAAATGCGAAATTAATTCCGCCATCCGTTCATTGAAAAACAACACCATGCCTGATAATAATATAGCGAGTCCAATCCATTGCGTCGCGCTAAACCGCTCTCCAAAAATAATCAGTCCGCCAAGCAACATGAACACCGGCGCCAGTTGGATGACGATTTGCGACACACCGGGTGTCAGATAATTTAAACCAAAAAGAAAAAGGATGTAATTTCCGTACAGACTTAAGCCAGCCACGAGTAGTAGGATTAGAACGGTACCACGAAATTTTCCAAAATCCAGCACACCATTTTTTCGGAATACAAATGCAGCCAAAACAAGCGCTGCCAACAGAAAGCGATACCAGGTAATAGTCACCGGATCCATTTCATTCAACAATCCCTTAAGAGCTATGGGGAGCAAACCCCACAAAACAGCGGCAGAGAATGCCAGCGCAAATCCAAGTTTCCAGCGTCCGCTTGTCGTATGTTTAGCCTTTTTCATATCGAGAGTCCAGTATAAAAATTTCGTATAATGTAAACCGTCAGACAATAAAAGTCAAGCAAAATAACATAATATTATTCGTTACTGATACATGTGTATCATTGTTATACACTGAAAATATATAAGATACATTTTAAATTTTCATAAATTATTGATTTTTTTATTCAATCACATTTTAATGTTTGTTAACAATTGGTATAATAATTGTTTTATAAACTAAATCCCCCATAATTCATCAAATCACGGAAAATTATGAAACGCAAAGCAAGAAGGAAGGTCAACATGCGCTCAATCAAATTTGCTCTGTTAATGACAATGGTATTTTTTATCGCAGGATCAGTCAATGCAAATTGGAGTAACGAAAGCTCGGTTTCCGCCGGAGCAGGTCCGGATTTGGACATCGATCCTGTTACCGGACATTTGCATATATCAGCCATGAATAATGGGGTTATATATACAGAAATGGACCCGAATGGTGCGATCATCCATCAGGAACGTGTGCCGAATACTGGCGGCATTCCAGGTGCCGGTGTGTTTGGAACCGCCATTTCGGTTGATACTGAAGGCAATCCCCATGTTTGCTATCGAACCGATGATGGCAATCATATTTACGATATTTACTATACTCACAAAGATCAATCCGGTTGGAGTACTCCGTTGCTAATCGATGAGAATGTGAAACGCGGCTATATGATCCGCATCGATGTGGATGCGCAAAATCGTGTACACGGAGTTTACGGTTCTGCAGAAGGTGATAATGTCTGGGGTCCGGTTACTTATTTTCGGATCGAGAACGGCAGCATAACAAAGCGCCACAATAATCTCACTCAATACCGTGCCGATGACCGGGTGGAAATCGATGCCAGCGATGGCGATAATATTCATATTATTCTTGGATGTCCGGATCCGAATGGCGGACCGGTCTCTTACTGGCGATCAACCGATGGCGGCAACACGATGCAATATGCCGGAGATATTCATGATTCCGCAGCAATCGATCGCAACGGCAGTCCGGATCTTTTCGTTGATGCCAGCGGGAATGTACATTTTTGCTACGGCGCTGCAAAGGACAGAGACGTGAACGGAACGCCTTCGGTTCGTTATAATCGCTGGCAAAATAGCTCCCAGGTGCGTGATGTAGTTGCCACGCAGCAGGGGGATTGCAAAACATGGAAGCAGGATCAGGGGATTGCTTCGCTTGCCGCCTCTGCGAACGGTCAGACTGTTATGATCGCATATACGGACACCGACGGCGGCGATCTTTATACGACCATGTCTTCGGATGATGGGCAGCATTGGCAGGAGCGGGATTTCATTGCCGCGGCTGTTGGCGGACAGGAGAGCAGAAACAAGCATATTATCAGGGCGCATGGGAATACATTTTATCTTGTTTATCCGGCAAATGGTATTAAACTGCGCATCTACAACAGCACACCGACTGACCAGCCACCGACGGCTGATGCCGGCGGTCCTTATAACGCCCAGCCGGGTGAATCCATTTTGTTCGATGGCAGCAACTCAACCGACGATGTGGGAATTATCTCCTTTGAATGGGATTTTGGCGATGGATCGACCGGGAGCGGAGTTCAGGTGAATCACGCGTATGCATCCGAAGGAGTTTACGACGTCACGCTGACAGTGACCGATTCTGCCGGGCAGACGCATTCGGAACACGCAAGCGCGGTAATCGGTACTGCTGCCTCTACGGACTGGGGAAATGAAATACATATTTCCAGCGGCGATACCCCGGATTTTGATATTCATCGAGCCACGGGAAATCTGCATTTACTGGTTATGAAAAACGGGGTGACCTATATCGAGTTGAATGGTCGTGGACAGGTTCTTCAGGAAGAAACAGTTCCCGGTACTTCCGGGGAAGAGGGCATGATGCGTTTCGGCGCTTCGATCGCAGTTGACAGTCATGGATATCCACATATAGGGTATCGCAATTATCGCGGCAGCAATTACTATGATTTGTATTACATCTATAAAACAGAAACCGGATGGTCATCACCCATAAAAATTGCAGATCGGGTGCTGCGGGGATATGTGGTTCGTCTTGCAATTGACGGCGCAGATCGGGTCTATTATTGTCACAGTTCCGTGACCAACACTACAACAAATACCGGTCCGGTGAATATGCATGTCTATCAAAACGGTCAGAAATTGTTTAATCAAAATAATATAGATCAAACTCGGGGCGATGAACGCTATGAATTAGATGTCTCTGAAAATGGTATTGTTGATCTTGTTGCCGGAGATTTATCCTACCCCAGCGAAGGTGGTCCCGTGTATTACTGGCGCTCATCATCTCCGGGCGAGCAGTTACGCTACATGGGGGATCAGCACCACACCGATGCTCGTGGGGCAAACGGATCGCCGGACATTTTTGTGGATGCACTGAACAATACGCATATTTGTTACGGAGTAGAACTGGATCGAACAATCGGACGAAAACCGTCGCTCCGATATCTGCGAATGGAAAACGGGAGCAAAATCAGAGATGTGCGAGTCACTGATGATGGAGAATTAAGCGACTGGAAATTCGGTCTTGGAATTGGCTCAGTTGCTGCTTCTGCCGATGGTCAAACTGTGGTCGCTGCCTATACTCAAACAGAAGACGGTGATCTTTATACACGAATATCGCAGGATGGCGGTGATACATGGGGAAACAGGGAAAAACTTTCGGCAGGCTGGCATTCTGCTGAAACCCGCAACAAGCATTTGATCAGGGCAAACGGAAATGCCTTCTATTTGATTTATCCAAGGGATGGCATCAAATTGCGTATAATGGGAAATCCTCCGCAGGCGCAGCCATATTTGATGATCACTCCAACAGAGCTGGATTTTTCCAACACACAAACCGAACATTCATTTACTGTGAAGAACAGCGGTGGTGGCACTTTAACATGGAATTCCGGAACTGTCAACGCTCCCTGGGTAACAAATATTCAGCCCACTGGCGCTGATTTACTCAGCGGA
>WJJN01000350.1 GCA_014729735.1 Candidatus Zhuqueibacterota bacterium | reverse complement strand
CTTGTCAGCAATCCCTTCCAGGGAGTCCAGTTTTCAGGATAATCTCCAATTTTCCGATCCAGCTTTTCGCTGAAGCCATTCTCATTAAACGCCACATAATTATCATTCTCAGGATCGTACACCGCCACGGGTCGATTTCTTTCATATTTGAAGAAGCCGTCCTTCTGGCTGCCATCGGAGCGTTGCCCGCCCATGACTTTTTTCTGATACATCGAATCTATCAATTCATCCGATAAATCTTCACCGTCAATATATTTATTCATAATTTTCGAAATAAAATGCATTACATCCACGCCAACATAATCCATGAGCTGAAAAATTCCCATCGGTCGGACGAGCAAATCCTGACTCACTTTATTTATAATGTAAATCGCTTCGGACATGGAATGTTCCTTTTGCAGCCGACGTACTTCGGAGATAGCGTGCAGTGCATCCCGCAGAAAATGTCCATTGCCGATGAATCCGGCAACATCTGCCGAAAGATAGATTTTCTTGCCCAGTCGCTTGCCGATTTCCAGCGCCATCTCTTTTAAATCCGATCTCGTTTCGCGGGCAGGAATGATTTCCGCCAGCTTCTGCACCGCAGGAGGATTGTAAAAATGGAATCCGATGATGCGCCCGTTCAATCCGGCGCCATTGTTCAAAAGATGAATCGGGATAGACGAAGTATTTGTGAAGAAATAAGTGTTCTCGCCGCACAGCTTGTTCAATTTGCCGAAGAGCTCGATCTTGAGATCGATATTTTCGACCACTGCCTCGAACACAAGATGCGATTTCTCCGCCATTCTCATGTCCGTGCTCGCCCGGATAATCGCCATCACCCCGTCGACGTACTTCTGAATGATCTCCGTGTTTTCCACCAGACCCGAATCGTTTGCATATATGTTTCGCAGCATGACGATGGACTTTTCCCCCTTTTTCACAGATTGCGAGCGCAGATATTCGATCAATCCGTCCAGCGCTTCTTCATTCACATCGATCAAATTCAATCGAAACGGCTTGCCGGCATTCTGGGGATTCATTTTTTGCAGATACATTTCATGAGCCATTAAAAGTGCAATACCGCTGCCCATTTTCCCGGCAGCACCAATTACGGATACATTGGTAAGCCTTTGATCAAGCTTCATAAAATTCCTCCGGTTAGTTTATTGTTCTAATAATTTTTATTAAAAGTCCGATTTTCTCATTGATGTCATTCCGGGTTTGTCCAGGAATCTCCTGATTATCAAAGCGTTAGGAGATTCCTGCATTCGCAGGAATGACACCCAAAAATGAATTTTGATACAATCCCTTGAGCCCACTTGTGGCTGAGTTCCCCCCTTCGAAGGGGGATGTTACTTAATTTCAATTACTTATAATAACATGCCCCTAAATCCCCCTTGAAAGGGGGACTTCAATTTTGCGATTTCAGTATTTCTCTGAATAACAGGACAAACGTATGCCACAGACTATAAATACCATAAAAAAATCAGCAAGAAAAACAGCAAGTCGGTCGAACAGGAATCATCGTTCCGGTATGAGGAAAAAATCAATATGAATACAGGTTCAATCAGCGTATGAATCGCAGATATCGAATAATAAAAAAGATTTGGGATTGTATCAAAAGTCAACTGTCATGTCATTCCGGCTGGAGCAAAGCGGAATGCCGGAATCTCGTAAGTTACATTTAATCAGGAGATTCCGGGACAAGCCCGGAATGACAGTAAATGAGAAAATAATATTTTTGATACAGCTCCAAATCGAAATTTCGAAAAATCCTTCTTTAATCAAGAACTCTTTTAATCAAATCACGGGCAATCACAAGTCGTTGTATTTCCGAAGTGCCTTCGCCGATTTCGCATAACCGCACGTCGCGGTAAATGCGCTCCAGCGGCATGTCTTCCATATACCCGCGTCCTCCGACGACCTGGATCGCATCGTGGGCGATTTCGGTGGCGATCTCGGATGCATACAGCTTTGCCATCGCCGATTCCGTAGAAAATTTTCGATGTGCGTCTTCCAGCCGAGCTGCATGGTAAATCAGGTGCCGGGCGCACTGGATTTTGGTGTACATATCCGCCAGCTTCCACTGGATCGCCTGGAAACCAGTGATCGGGCAATTATTAAGTTCACGCTCGCGGGCATATCGCAGACAGTGGTCGAATGCACCCTGCGCCAGTCCCAGTGCCATCGCACCGATGGACACTCTGCCACCATCCAGAATGATCATGAATTGCTTAAAGCCTTCCCCCTCTTTGCCCAGCATTTTATCCGCGGAAAGCCGCATATTTTCGAACGCCAACTCTCTCGTGTCCGAGCCGCGCAATCCCATTTTATCTTCTTTCTTCCCGATGATAAATCCCGGCGTGTCTTTATCGACGATAAAAGAAGAAATGCCCCGTGAGCCGGGAATCTTATCTGTCTTCGCCGTGATCACCAGTGTTTTCGCAACACCGGCGTTTGTGATAAAGCATTTATTCCCATTGACAATCCAATCGTCTCCATCGCGAACACCCGTGGTTTTCGTACCACCGGCATCTGATCCCGCTTCCGGCTCCGTCAATCCGAAGGCGCTGAGCCCTTCTTTTGCCTTTGCCAGCGGCGGCACATATTCTTCGATCTGCTGCTGCGAGCCAAAAAGCAAAAACGGCATCACGCCGAGGGAATTGTGTGCAGCGACGGTAATACCGGTCGATCCGCACACCCGGGACAGTTCTTCCACAGCGATTGCATAGCTCACGGTATCGACGCCAAGCCCGCCATATTCTTTCGGAACAACACAGCCGAACAAGCCGAAATCAGCGACTTTATCCATCACATCATGCGGAAATTCTCCTTTCTGATCGATCCGGGCGGCGTGCGGCTCCACTTCCTGTTTGCAAAATTCGCGTACACTTTCCTGAAATTTTTTCTGTGTATCAGTGAGCTCCATTTTTTTCTCCAAATCAAATAAAAACCGTTAATCTCTCAGAATTGAATTGGCAATCACGATCCGCTGGATTTCAGAAGTTCCTTCGTAGATTTCTGTGATCCGCTGGTCGCGGTACATCCGTTCAATGGGATATTCCTTGATATAGCCATATCCGCCGTGAATTTGCAGCGCTTTATGCACGCAGCGGAATGCGGCTTCGGAAGCGAACAATTTCGCCATTGCCGCGGATTTGGAAATTTTTGCGCCTGTGTCCGCCTCTGCCGCAGCTTTGTAGACCAGCAGCCGTGCCGCCTCGATTTCAGTCGCCACATCCGCCAGCATAAACTGGATCGCCTGAAAATTACTGAGAGGCTGTCCGAACTGATGGCGCACTTTCGCGTATTCGGTTGCCTGCTGCAGAGCACCTTCGGAAATCCCCAACGCCTGAGCGCCAATGGCAATCCTGCTTTTATCCAGCGATGCCAGCGCTATTTTGAATCCCTGTCCCTCT
>WJJN01000349.1 GCA_014729735.1 Candidatus Zhuqueibacterota bacterium | reverse complement strand
CGCTAACTGTATCGTTAATCTGATTGTTTTCGATGTAAATATGTGTCAATCGGCTACCAGATTCGTACGCCTCATTAATCACATTGCTCTGTGTCGACGGACCCGATTTCAGATAATTACCAATGTAATTCATTTTAATTACCGGATCGCTGGAGACTGAATAACCCGCTTTTTTTCCCCAATTATAAATCAGATTATTGCGAAAATCAAATACCAGTCCGGGCAAAGAACGGTCTTTCGTAGAACCGGGACGAGGATTCCGGCTATTATGATGCGCCCAGAGATTATGATGTTGTGATACTTTGCCATCCTCAATATAAGCGACAATCCCGCCGTAACCATGTGCACCTTTGGAGTGGACTGAATTATTCAGGCTTTCCGTAATGAAGCACCATTGGACAGTGATACTGTCCGAATGAGTAATGGATAAGGTTTCGTCAACAGACCAGCTTGTAGAGCAGTGATCAATAATTACATTCCGAGCCTTGTTTACAGATACTGCATCCCCTATATTACCCGAGGCATCGCCATGCCTACATCGTAAATAACGGACAACAACATCATGGGTTGCTATGTACAACGGATAATTTTTCAAACTTATTCCGCCGCCTGGTGCCGTCTGCCCGGCGATCGTTATATAGGGCTCACTAATAAGAAGAGTGGATTCCAATTCGATCGTTCCTGAGACTCTGAAAATAACAATTCGTGGTCCGCTTGTATTACATGCTTCCCGCAAGCTTCCGGGACCATTATCATTCAGATTCGTCACAAACAGCACCTGCCCGCCGCGTCCTCCGGAAGTGGTCGAGCCAAATCCTTCTGCTCCGGGAAAAGCCGGGATATGTGATCCTGCTGTGCTGTCGTTTGCGACTATCAAGATAAAAAAAATGATGAAAAAGGGATTCATTCTGAATTTCATGTGTTAATTTCAGCCTCTCACAATTTTATTAGAGATGGATTGTCAGTGACAATCTGTTCACATTATCAAAATACTTGATTCTGGAAACCGCGTAGTCAAATTGCAAATTCATTCCAGCAACCTCTAAGTTAACACCTAATCCGCCGGAAAAATCTTCAATGTCGTAATTGACTTTGTATCCGCCACGCAGGAAAAACCAATCGGTATATTGATATTCTGCTCCCAAGTTTAACCGCTCAACATTATCATTCGGATGTTGCCCTTCGATGCATAGCATCAACTTTTGAGATTCTGACTCCGGAATGAAAAATTCAAACAAATCGACCGCAACACCGACCGAATAGACAAGCGGCATGTAAAAGCCTTCATTTAAATTGGGATACGTAGTTTCCGAGGAAAAATTTCGTACCGACATGCCCAGAGTCAAATCCTTGAATCCGGTATTATAAATTGTGCCGACATCCACGGCAATATTATCAACTTCATTTTGAGATACTTTCTGCACATCCCCGATTTGAATGAAATTTTCTCCCATGTCTTCTTTTACATAGCGCACGTGGACTCCGACATTGAAACGGTCTGTAACACTTGTAGCATAAGCCATTCCGATAGCATAGTCATCCACCTCAAACGTTCCGGTTTCTTCGTATTCGAAGCCAAAACTCTGGGAACTGGAGAAGCTGACCGTCGTGCCATGAAGCGTTCCGTAATCCATGTCCACAAGGCTCAATCCCACAACGCCCCATTTTCCGAACGAATACGCAGCGGCAATGGAATTATGCTTGATATCCGCAATCCAGTTTGTCTGACTGACAGAGACCGCAGCGCCTTCCATGGAGCCAAGTCCTGCCGGATTATAGAATATAGAAATGACATCTGCATTCTGCGCAACATAGCTTCCACCCATTGCGGCTGCCCGCGCGTTGCCATCGATTTTCAGGAATGTCATTCCAGCCTGACCGGTTTTCTTATAGCTTTGTGCACGCCCAGGAATTGTCGTAGCGGCGATCAGCATTATCATAAAAATAAAAACGAATCGTTTTCTTATATCATACATAGAGTATGCCTCCATAAACATATTATCTGATTATCACGAACTTCCCGTGCGCGGTCTCCCCGGTGTTGTTGTCCTTAATGTGATAAACATAAATTCCGGCGTTTGGAAAAAGATTTTCATCCGTCAGAATGGGAGACCAGTGTTCGTAAGCTGAGTCATCTTTATGACGCAGCGTTTTAATATGATCACCGGCAACATTGAACACCCGTATCGTGCAATCTGATGTCAGATTGGTAAATGTAATGCGATCCCATTCTCCGGGCCATTTGGATGCCTGCGCCAGATTAAACGGATTTGGTACGACTCTGACAGTGTTCAGATTTTCCAGACTGCCGCGATAAGCTCTGGCAGGGTATGTCGACCGATTATAAAAGCGGCTGCTTTCCAGAGGTTGTCCGTAATTCGCGGGGTCATCATTTTCCGATCCATCGGAAGCAGCAGTAACGCTGTAATAATAGGCGACTCCCAAATTGATGTTTTCATCTTCGTATTCAGTCTGACTGGCAGGAAGCTCAGCGATCAACTGCATGTCGCCGTGATAATCGCCTTCTTTTCGATAGATGCGGTATTTGTCGACATTTGGCGAGGGAGACGGGTCCCATTTCAATTGAATCATCTGTTTTTTGGATTCCACAACAAAATTCTTCGGTGGCACAGGAGCCATGGGAATACTCAATCCCTTCGACAATCTGTCTTGCCAATTCCACTTTGCGCGACCCACGACTTTGAACAGCGAATCCCGGGATCCGGATATAAATGCATTCTTTTCTTCATCTGTTATCTCTCCGGCTAACCATTTGGCACCTATTTCCTTGCATTTTTCTACCGTCGGTCCATTCACAGCATGGACAAACACAAACTTCAACGAATCATCCGGTCCCATGGAATACGGTCCCATTCCCATCCACGCGGATTGATTGTTTCGTGCCGGCGGTCGAGACAGATCCGGCGGTACCATGTGCTCAGGTTCCCCATTGTTGAAAATATAAATGTATTTATCTTCCCGCAGCCAACCCGCGGCAGTACTCCAGTCGCCGCGTCCGGTTGAGAACGGCTGAGTAATATCATCTGTCCGATCATCAGGAGACGTGTCGGCATGTATCAAGCCGTAGCCGGCATACATCGCTGAAATGAGCTCTCCTGCAGAGTAAAGGTCTTTGGGATCGTAATTATCATCATCATCGTACCGTTCGGGAAAGGGATCGCCGCGATCATCGCCGGGGACTTCTGGATCATCGCCATCGAATCCGTACATAATCCGCAAACTATCGCCGGATTCGTTCCCGTAAAAATCGATATACCCGTCCAGCGTGCCGGTATCATCATATGATGCCTGTCCGTCTCCTTTTCCACAGGGATGGAGAATCATCGAAAAGTATCCCACATAAATATTGTCGATCCGTTTTGCATCCTCTTCGATCGTGGTCGGGTCACAGTCTGTATTACCTGTGTTGTACAGTGTCACGACACGAATGATGTAATCATCATGGAACTGATTCGCCCAGGCGTAATACGTCGATTTTTCGATCATTCCATTGCTGAAGAAATTATACTCAATGATTTTTTCATCTGATAGAATGTTCGGATCTTCCCGTAAATTATAACCCAATTGTTCGATGATATTTGACTGCCGATTGCCTGCCGGGTCAATCACTGTCGTTGACGTGATATGTGAACGCACATATTTCGTGACTTCATAGTCCGGCAAAATCAGGCAATCGATCGGACTGGAGGGTTCATAAAAAGGATATTCGTCATCATAAAAATCAACATAATCTTTTATCAGAATCACCAATTGCGGACCGGTGGAACAGGTTCGCATTCCACCGGGCACCCGGGGTGTATCTTCATGACCACCGGGCCAGCGCAACCATTTTTCGCGGTAACCTGAAGGATGCCTGCTGTAGCCTAACATCTCCCACAATGTGCCGACATGAAGCACATCACGCTGCGCTTTAACAATATCCGCATTCAGAGACATGATGAAGAGTGTGAAAATACCAATTAATATCAATTTTTTTAATGTCATGAATGACTCCTGCAATTTGATTAGAAATAGAACCTGAGTCCAAACCAGATGTCGCGCGGAAACAGATATGTTACATACTCACGTTTTGGCATATATTCATATTCCACTTCATCTCCCGGTTGTTTTCCGAGCTCCTCAATCCGTCTCATGTAGTTGTCGAATTCCACCGATCCATCCAAACCCTGGGCTGCAAAGATACGTGATGGGCTCCCTGGCGTGGTATATGATCCTTTTGAAATTCCCGCGCCATATTTGGAGACATTGAAATTTTTGATATTAAACACGTTGTATACATCGAGATATAGTTCGACGCCAAAACCTTTGTTTTCAAATAATCGTCGCTGCAATTTCAGATTGAGCATGTTGTAATCACGCCACTTCCAGTTTTTCACGTGTTCATCCACCGTTCCGGTCAAATCCCAGTGAAATCGGGTGCCGCCTCGCCAGTAATAATCCCAGGTCATAATCCAGTTGGCGAATGGCTCGAATCCCATTACCGCCGGACCCCAGTTTTTCGGCGAGATGAAACTGAGACTTGCTTTTGCAATTCGTACAGGTTCAATTGAATTTCGGGCACGATCTTTTGCTTCTGCGGCTGCATTTTCCTGTTCCAGGAACGAATCGTCCGGTCGAATCTGTGTTGGTCCGAAGCTGCCGCGAACTGCAAACCGGTGCTCGTAATTCACGAATCCGCGCAACCAACTGCCAAAATTCCGGTCCAGTCGAATCTCGAATCCTTTGGTTTCCTTATACTCATCGTTTCGATATGTGTAATAATATACAGTGGCTGAATAGGTGTATGCAACCCGACGAACATCATCTCGGATATCATGATAATAGCCATTTAAATTGACCCGGAACAAGCCGAGATCGTGTTCATATCCCACTTCATACATAATCGATTTGGAGAGATTCAAATCCGGGCTGCCAATGGCTTCCAGACGCTCGATTGATCCCATCTGAATCCAGTAGACATCATTCGGATCAGGAATATCCACGAAATGCCCGTAATTGAAATATATTTTGCTATTGACTGTAATCGGATGCGCCACACCGAGTCTCGGACTGAAATGATATCTGAATTTGATATCTTTCTTTGGCATTTGTTCGCGAAAATCGAGCAAATGCCCGCGCGTCAGCAGATCTTCATTGCTCCAGTTATCCGTTAAATCATACATCGGCGAAACCGGCTGCCAGTAGTCAAAGCGCAATCCGGCATTGACGATAATCCCCTTAAATTCCATCTTGTCCTGAAAATATGCATATCCGTGATGAATATCCGCATCCCATTCTGTGTGGTCTAACTTGCCTTCTCCCTGAAAATCGCCGCGATAATCCGGGCCATAAGCAAATCGATATTCATGTATCCGATCGAATGTGTGCCCGAGCCCCGCTCTCAATTGATGTCGATTTGATACCTGGCTGGTAATATCAAATTTCAAGTTAAAGGTATACAGATTTGATTTGTCATAGCAGCGGGAGTGTGTCAATCGATGTAACCAATAGCCGTTCTGGTCGTAAAGGAACGTTTTGTAATGATAGCTGTAATATTTGGGAAACGCAGGGAATCCCCGCATTTGACCATCACGATCTTCAAGGAAAAAATATTCTTTATAACCGACTCGGATACTGTCTTCATAACCAAATGGATGTTCTTCCGGAATATGTGCCCAATAATTTTTGTAAGTACCCTGAAATCGAATGTCGTAATAAGTTTTTGGCGAAATCATGTGCGTCCATTTCGCACCGCCATACGTATTATACCATTTGATATTGTTGGAAATATTATCCACGGCAAAAAGTGTGTTCGCAATTCCGCTCCTCAAAAAATTATACTTGATGATAAAATTGGGATCACTGATATAATCATGCTGTAGGTTAATATCGTAACCAGCGCCATCATCTTCCCCGTACATGCCGAAAAGTGTCAGCTTTTTGGTGGGACTGAATTTATGAATAAGCTTTAAATTGACATTTTGGTTTAAAACCCCCGGCTTGCTCAATTGATAGGCATACGCCTCAAACTTGCGAAAAAGTCCCAGATAAAATGACGTGTTTTTCAGAAATCCCCATGCAGGTTTGATGGGTCCGCCGAACGTTGCCTGAATAGTGTAATCAGGTTTGTCTCCGTAATGTAAAACTTCTTTTCGATGCTGATAATCCCAGAGTTTCTTGTTATTATCAGGAGAAAGGTTGTAGATATTGCGTGCCGGATCGTCGGAATATGCGTTCCAGCCGATGAAATCCGGTTCGCCATCCTTGTTCAGATCCGGAGATGGCTCAAAATATTGAAATCGTCCCCAATCCCACCAATTGCCATTACCAAACGCATACGGACCAAAATGTTTGAGTGCTTCCGGACTATATTCGACTCGTATCGATCCTGTGTATCTTTCTGAACTCTCTTTCGTGGTCAAATTAATGACACCTGCACGAGCGTTCCCATATTCAGCGCTAAAACCACCGGTTAAAATTTCGATTTCCTTGACCAGGTCATAATTAATTGTTGTATACGGTCTGTCATTTCGATTGTCATTAAATGTCATTCCGTCGACATAGACGGCGATATCCCGTTCCCCCATTCCTCTGATTTGAAGTCCGAAATCATCTTTATTGATCCCCGCGCTGCGAGCAATGACATTTTCGATACTGGTTGCAGGCGTTATCTCAATATTATCCGATTGGATGTATGATGTTGAAAAAGAGACGTCTGCACGCACTTTTTCACGTTCCGCAACAACCACCACTTCTTCACCAACATCTAACGTCGTCATGGTCAGAGCAAGATCCACTTTTGTTGTTCGGTTAATACTAACGAATACACCCTTTTTCACAACAGGCGTATAACCCATCATTGTGCCTCGGACATCATATTTTCCCGGTGGAATATTCAAAATAAAAAACTCACCATCTTTATCTGACGCCGCTCCCAGTTGCGTCCCTGCCACAACAATATTTGCGCCGGGCAATGGTTCTCCTGTTTGTTTATCAACTATTCGTCCGGAAATTTTACCAGTCGTTTGCTGCGCCTTTAAAATTCCTCCATTCAGGCAAACCAAAAGACACAGAAGACATGCTAAATATTTCATTTGTAGCTCCTTAAAATGCCGTTAAAAAACGGTTTTATGAAAGAATTGCGTTCTGAATCACTCAATATACTGTAGCCGTGAGAAAAAATCCTCACGGCTACAAACTACAAGTAATTGTTCGTTGATTACTTGAGTAAAATCATTTTGCGAGTCATTGATTGATTGTCCGCTTCAAGACGATAAAAATAAACGCCGCTGGGTACCTGATTCAGGCTTTCGTTCGTACCTTCCCACATAACCTGATGGTGTCCGGCAGCCATATTTCCATTCAGAATTGTCTTTACGTGTCTGCCAAGCAGGTTGTAAACTGTTAATTTCACTTTTGCAGGTTTATTCAATGCAAAGGAAATTGTGGTCGTCGGATTAAACGGATTGGGATAATTCTGAGCCAGCTCAATAGTTTTTGGTGTATTTGCTGCCGGAGAATTCGCTTCAACACCGGTCATCGGGCTGTCAGGTTCTCTTGGATCCCAGGAAGAGAGGAGAAAGTTATCCCAGAATGTGGAATACGGAATCGGTTCGCCGTGTGTCGAGTAGCAATGCAGCCGCATATAGCGGAGGTTCTCACGGTCAACAGGATTACTGTACTCATTGAGATCAATCACAAACCAGTTATATGTTGTGTCCACATCGAGGATATCATATTT
>WJJN01000038.1 GCA_014729735.1 Candidatus Zhuqueibacterota bacterium | reverse complement strand
CCTGTGTCTCGTATCCTTTTTGCAGATTATCCGGCGCGCCACGACCACCCATTTTTGTCGGAACCCAGCCAGGATTGACCGCATTTGAATATACACCGCGCCACTTACGTGCGACTGCCATGGAGAGCATTACGACATGCAGCTTTGAATCGGAATATGTGATGCGGCTACTATCGCTTTTGAAGCTCTCCAGTTTTGGACGACCATGTGAATGCATTCCTGAACTCAGATAGATCAACCGTTTCGGCTTTTGCATCAAACACGTGAGAATATAAGGCGCTAATGTATTGACTCTGAAAATGTCTTTTGCAGAAGTCCGGTACACTCCCGCGTTGTGAATCACCGCATCAAATGAGCCAAGTGCATTTGCCTGATCTGCAAGCTCAGTCGTCTCTTCGATACTTGAGAGATCCCCTGTTAATACATTCTCCGCTCCTGGCACTTTTTCCAACGCATCCCGTCCCCGCTCATTATTACGTGCATGCAGTACAACCTTGTGTCCTTTTTCAACTAATGATTTTGCAGAAAGATATCCAAGTCCGTCTGCTGATCCTGTGATAAATATTCTTGCCATTGTTTTCTTTATCGCTTTTTAATTCTTCGGAATTACTTTTAGTGCTGCAGATCGAGCCCGGGCGCTTATCATATGGTTCAGGTACGGGCTGCCGAGATATTTCTCCCTGTAAGCACCGTCGATGCGGTCATTTATTTCACCATCAACTGGTTCAAAAGTCACGTCCTTAGTCATACCTGCCGCAATTATCCGTCCCGCTTTCTGGTCAATGGCAGCCTTATACCAACTGGAGTTTTGTCCATTGTACGCACGGACAAAAAGCTCATCATCAACGACAACAGACCAGATCCAGGTTGGAGTGCCGTATGTTTGCCCATCTTTCCGGAATGGCGAAATGTGCAGATCATCCGAATCTGCAATTTTTTTAAGTTCGTCTTTTTTCCATTCAGACATTTTCTCTTCCTTTATAAAATGCCAAATCTTTCGTTAAAATGATTATTGATTCAATTTCCGCTATACACAGGAAACACGCTGGCATCGCCATAATCTTTGATTTGTTCCATGTTCTTCAAGAAATCCATATCTTCCTCGGAAATTACAAAATCCACATCTGCATTTGCTCTCATGTGCGCCGGATTTGCAGTTTTTGGTATCGGAAGAAGTCCGAGCTGCAGATCGTAGCGAATTCCTAATTGAGGCACGGAAACTTCATATTTTTCTGCCATTGCCGCGACTTCCCGGTTCTTCAATAATTCTCCGTGTCCAATTGGTGAATGCGCTTCCACGAGAATGCTCTTTTCTTTATTATATTGAATGAGGTCCCCGGGCGTATTGCTTATATGTGCCAAAATCTGATTTACCATCGGTTTCACAGAACTGGATTCAAGAATGTTGTCGATATCTGCCTTTTCGAAATTCGAAACACCAATAGCACGAAGCTTTCCCGCTTTATATGCTTCTTCAAGAGCTCTCCATGCTTCACGGTTTCCTTCGAAGTACCGGTCATCCCCATGGAATTCTCCCCATGGTTGCGGGCTGTGAATAATCATCAGGTCGAGATAATCAAGCCCCATTATTTCCAATGATTTGTCAATGGACGCTGCAGCTTCTTTATATGACTTTACTTCTGCGGCAAGCTTTGTGGTCACAAACATTTCCGCTCTTTTTACACCACACGCTCTGATTCCCGCTCCGACTCCGCGTTCATTCTCGTATGCCTGAGCCGTATCAACATGACGGTAGCCGATTTTTGCAGCCTCTTTTACCGCCTCTGCAACATCGCTATCACTGATAAACCAGGTTCCAAGACCCAGTTTCGGGATCTCAACCCCGTTGGATAGCGTATACTTTTCTTCTAAAATCATGAATAATATTTCCTTTATTTTATTTTATATTCAACTATTTTTATAAGCCACTATATTCTTCATCGGTTACAGGTTCCATCCATTCTACAATTCCTTTTCACCCTTCGGAAATATTGCGGCGTTAGCTTCAAAATCGCTTTTGTTTTCTGTTTCTCCGCAGCCAAAATTCATAATGGATAAAAAAAGCAACGTAATTATAAGTGATAAATTTTTTATATTCATGAGATATCCCTTCCTTTCACTTATTAAGTTCTATTCTCACATTTAATGAATCTGATGTATTATGCCAATCTTCTTCTCCATACTGATCCTTTTTGTTTTTGGTTTTATCCGCCCGCTTCCCACATGCGGATCCAGCAATCACTATTCATTGTATTTATTACAATCGTCATGCCAACGATTATTTCCGGCTTATTTAGCTACTGATTAACAACCACTTACGCTAAATTATTCCGCTCTTAATTTCCAAATTATATTAGAACTATGAAAGATCGGTACACTAAATCATTAATTCAGTGTAAAATATTGGAACGAATAATATACAATTTAAAATCTGAAAAGACATATACAAAAAACGGAAAATTGGATACATTTTACTTTTCATAGCAAATTCTAATCAAAATAGTAGGTGCAGTTTGCAGCTTTTTTGAGCTTGCAGCGTTTCAGAACCCGGTTCGCCAGCAGGAATGCTTGCCGATGGAACCATTGGCGTAAGCAGCGTTGTTCACTATTCTATTTTCTTCAAATAGTGCTTGCATACCTATCTTTCATTTTGTATCTTAACCAATTAATTTAACCAAAAGGTTAATTCAAAAGGTTAGAATATGAGAATGGAATCTATGACCAAAACAGAAGAAAAAATTATTTTAGCAGCTACGGATATTTTTCTGGAGAAGGGCAAAGACGGCGCCCGAATGCAGGAAATTGCCGACCGCGCCGGTCTCAATAAAGCCATGCTTCATTACTATTTCCGTTCCAAAGACAATCTGTATTATGAAGTTTTTGGTGCACAGATTCAAAAATTCTTCGACGACCTTTCTGATGCAATCGGCGAAACTGATAATTTCAGTGATTTTTTATGGGTATTTATCAGCAATTACATCGACTTCGTAGCTCCCAAGAATAAACTGGTTCGATTTATATTGTGGGAAATCGAAAAAGGCGGGAACATGGTCGCAAATATTTTGAAACAGAACCTGCATGATGGTAACCAGCAGAACAACTTTCTGGTACAGAAAGTGGAAAAGGCAATCCAGGAGAAGCAAATTCGTTCGGTTGATCCGGTTAATTTTGTCATTAGCCTGATTGGTATGTGCGTATTTCCTTTTATCGGACGCCCTATTCTTGAAAATGTTTACGAAAGCACGCGGATTTTAACACCGGAATTCCTGGAACAAAGAAAATACGAAGTTTATCATCTGATTTGGGATGG
>WJJN01000348.1 GCA_014729735.1 Candidatus Zhuqueibacterota bacterium | reverse complement strand
TGGAAAAGATCAACCCGTTGGGGTGGCATGTTTGGTTTGCTGGGCGGCGTCGCACTTTCCAGCACCCTGTTTTTCATAATGGACTGGAAATTTTTGGATATTGCCTGGTGGTCGTTTTTAGCTTCTATAATTATTAATGTTGTCGTCAGTTTATTGACGCCACGTGAACCAATCAAAAAACTGGAGGGATTGGTTTACGGATTGGTCATGAGCGAAGACAGTGAATAAAAATCATCTTAAGTGCAAGGAGTAGAATATTATGGTTGAATGGCTAAAAAATTTATCATTGGTGTGGCCAAAGGTGATCGCTGTTCTGATATTCAGCGGAGGTGTTCTGTGGACATGGTTGCGACCCAAAAGTTTTATTTATGAAGATGCCCCGGACACCAAATTATGGCGCGACTTGAGAATATGGATTTCAATCGTGATGATAAGTCAAATTGCAATATATTTATATTTTTAGATGAGGGTGAAAAATGGATGAAAATAAAACGACTGAGACAGTTCCCCCGGTTTTTGATCCCCTGAATATTATGGGTATTTTTTGGTCAATATTTGGAGTGATTGTGTTAATTGCCACACCTTTTATTCAGGATACAACACTAACTCCAATGATATCAAGTATTATTGTGAATATTCTGGCTGGAAGTCTGTTAGTGATAATAGGCGTTGGCTGCCTGTGGAAAGCAAAATCAAAACGGGATAAAATCCGTAAAAAAAAGGAGCATTAGTCTAATGAAGAATTTATGAGAAAAACAAGTAGTCAATTGATAAGAACAAGAATATTATTGCATTGGCAAAAGAATATTCCAGAAAAAATGACCGTAAGCTGGGCATGACTTTTTTTAATGAGGTGAAAATCCCCGAAGAAAACCGGCAGGCAGTTTATGATTCGGTCTTATAATCGAGCGGAGTGTAATCCCTTTATGGATTGATGATGTTGAATTAAGAGTTTTGGCTCACGTGGTGCAGTTCATAAAGAACGTGTCCAGGAACTCGAAAGTAGGCGGGTAAATCATTGCGAAAGTTTGGAGCGATACAATATATAAACTATTCTGTTTTAGTAACCTTCAGTAACCTTCGCAAGGGTAGTTCTTGGAAAGGCTGTAAAGGAACTGCGCTCCGGATAAAATTATTAAGTTAATTATATGCACGTAGAACTAAAAAACATATCCAAATCATACACCGGGAATCTGGTGTTGAATAAGGTGACAATGAATGTGAAACCGGGACAGGTGCATGCGCTTATCGGTGAAAACGGCGCCGGTAAATCAACGTTGATGAAAATACTTATCGGTGTTGAGACTGCGGATCATGGGGATATTTTTGTAAATCGTAAAAATAAAAAATGGCGCACACCCCATGATGCCCGTGATGCGGGAATTGCAATGGTATTTCAGGAATTGTCGCTGATTCCCACGCTGTCGGTGATTGAAAATGTGTTTTTGGGTCGGCTGCTGCGTAAGCAATCGGGTTTACTCGACTGGCATGAAATGAAAAGTCAGGTTGAAAAGATTTTTGAAGAGATTGAATTTCCGCTTGATGCAGAGCAGACAGTTGAAGAGTTATCCATCGCGCAAAAGCAGATGGTCGAGATTGCCCGGGCATTATCACAAAACGCCCGCCTTATTATTCTTGACGAACCAACATCCCCACTCGCCGAACGGGATGCGGAACGATTGTTCAAACGTATCAAAAAGCTTAGCGAAAAAAATGTTAGCATTATCTACATCACTCACCGGTTGGAGCAAGTGTTCAAAATTGCACATCTCATTACGATTTTGCGGGACGGTGAATTTATCCGAACCTGTCCGGTGTCGGATGTAGATATGCAGACTGTCGTCAGGGATATGGTGGGCAGGGAGTTGTCAGAACAATTCCCCGATCGAACTCAAAAAGTGAATGGTTCATCGAAAAAAGCGGCGCTTCGCGTTGAGGGAGCAACGCGCTCAAACGAGTTTAACAATGTTAACTTCTCTGTTTATAATGGCGAAATTCTGGGAATCGCGGGACTGGTCGGCGCGGGTCGAACAGAGTTGGCGGAGGCGATTTTCGGTGTGAGAAGGCTCGATCAGGGGATGGTCACAGTTCAGGGAAAAATCGCAAAAATAAATTCGCCTGCCGCGGCGGTGAAAACAGGAATCGGATTGATCGCAGATGACCGCAAGTTAAAGGGACTCGTGCCCGATGCCAGCGTTCATTTTAATTTGAATGTGGCAACCCAACGCAAATTCGCAACGCGCTGTGGCTGGCGATTGCAGGGACAGGAAATCGAAGCCTCAAAACGATTAATCGACGGTTTGCAAATTAAGCTGCAATCGCTACAACAAAATGCAGCGGGATTAAGCGGGGGAAATCAACAAAAAGTTGCCATCGGTAAAACGCTGAATACGGATTCATCGATATTAATTTTCGATGAACCGACTCGAGGAATCGATGTCGGTGCGAAGCGGGAAATCTACTTTCTGCTGCGAAAACTGGCGGATGAGGGAGCGGCAATTATTCTGGTATCATCAGAACTGGAGGAAATTTTGGGTTTATCCGATCGAATCATCGTGATGTGCCAGGGCAGAATCACCGGAGAAATAGTAGCGGCAAACGCAACACAGGAAAAAATAATGGAAATGGCAGTGGGAATTTATGAATCAACGAAAAACGGTGTAACAGCATGAAATGGCTGAGACAACTGGGTCCATTGTTGGCTTTGATCGTGATGATTGTTTTACTGAGCATATCGTCGCCGTATTTTTTTACAGTCGATAATTTGTTGAATATTTTCAGGCAGTCCTCAGTAAATGCGCTGCTGGCACTAGGGCAGTTGTTGGTGATTATCACCGCGGGAATTGATCTGTCCGTTGGCTCAATTTTGGGATTGTGCGCTGTCGCCGTTGCGCTATCACTAAAAGCCGGATGGTCAATTATTGTCAGCATCTTCATTTGCTTGTTAGTGGGAGCGTTTGTTGGCTGGCTGAATGGCGCCATGCTCACAAAAATGAAGCTACCGCATCCGTTTATCTCCACGTTGGCGACGATGAATGTAGCCCGGGGGCTTGCTCTTATTATTTCCGGCGGATTCCCGATTTCCGATTTGCCAGCGAGTTATCGGATCTGGGGTGCTTCTTCAGTCAGCATAATCCCGGTGCCGGTGATTATTGTGGTGGTTGTTTATTTTATTTTTCATATCTTTCTAACTAAGACAATTTCCGGCAGAGATATTTACGCGATTGGCGGCAACAAGGTCGCTGCGTATTATTCAGGCATTCCGACAGACAGGCGACTGGTGGTAGTGTACATGTTAAGTGGTCTGCTCGCGGGACTGGCTGCCATCATTTTGACAGGACGGATGAATTCCGGTTTTCCGCTTGCCGGTATGGGAGCAGAGCTGGATAGCATTGCCGCCGTGATTATCGGCGGTGCCAGTTTCTTCGGGGGTGTGGGTACGGTTTGGGGTACGTTGGTGGGTGCACTACTAATGGGAGTGCTGCGTAATGGTTTGAACCTTCTTGATGTCTCTGCTTATTGGCAAACAGTCGTCATTGGTGCTGTCATTGTGTGGGCTGTTTATATGGACGTGCTAAGGCAGCGAGTTATGAAAAAGAAAAGGTCGTGAGAATTAAATAAACTCGGAAGTTACAATAAATGAAAATAAATAAAATATTTTTAGTGACTGCAATCCTTTTTTTTATATTCGGATGCAATACAGTTAGTAACGATGGCTACCGTATCTCGATTATTACAAAAGCCCTGGATAGTGAATTCTGGCAGAAGCTGAAACAGGGTGCTGAAGATGCTGCAAAGGAATTTCCGAATGCCAAAGTCTCAGTATTGGCACCAACCCGGGAAATCAATATTGATCAGCAAGTCAATATCCTGGAAGATCAAATTTTGAAACGAGTATCTGCTCTTGTGGTAGCGCCATGCGGTGTCGCCGAGATTATCCCGGCGCTGGATAAGGCATACGATAGAAATATCCCTGTGTTGACAGTGGATACAGATGTAGATTGGCCCCATCGATTGAGTTATGTCGGTACGAATAATAGATTGGGCGGAAAGCTGGCTGGAGAATACCTCATCAAGGCGTTGAATGGAAAAGGCAAGATCGCCATCATTCGCGGAATACCCGGCGTGCAGACGCACGAGGATCGCGTGGGCGGGTTTTTGGAAGCATTAAATGCTGCACCGGACATTGAAGTCGGGGTATTGCAACCGGCAAACAGTGAGCGCGATCTGGCGTTGACGGTCATGGAAAATATCCTTACATCGCATCCAAATCTGGATGGTGTTTTCATCACCAGCGATCAAATGGCGCTCGGGGCTCTGGAAGCAGTGGATGCCCATAGGTTATCCGGCGAACTGGTCATCGTTGGATTTGATGCCGGTGAAGAGGCGATTAAAGCCGTGCGGGAAGGGAGGCTGACAGCGGTTGTTGCGCAAAATCCGTATAACATGGGGAAGCAGTCATTTTTAGCGGCACTGAAAGCAGCAAAAGGCGAGCCGATCGAACCGCGCATCGATACCGGTACGGCGCTGATCGATATAGAAAATGTTGACAGGATAAATCCCTGATGCAGACAGGCTGAAATTACTATTAAAAATGAAAAGGCTCTTCGCCCGGAAGTAAAATACGATTTTAAAATGGAATCACCATGAAAATAAAAAATATTCAAATCTATTTCATGCTAATCGTAATTATTGTTGTTGGGATATTTTGTAGTACTAATCAAACCGGAAGAGCAAAACTGAAATTTCTTATTCTGGATGAAAACACACAGCAACCGATTCCGGCAAAACTTGTTTTTACTCAGGGAGATAACGATAAAATCGAATTAAACATTCCGCAAACGTTCGGTCTGGCTCCCGAAGGAAATAGCTTCTATACGGCATCCGGGAAAGGTGAAGTGGAAATCCGGGCTGGCGTTTACACGATTTACGCGGCTCGGGGCATGGAATATTCGGTTGATAAAAAAGAAGTCGAATTTAAAGAAGATGCCGTCGTAGAACAACAGTGGACAATCACGAGAGAATTCAATCCGGCAGGATATATTGCCGCGGATTTACACATGCACACGACAAACAGCGATAGCCACTGCTCCCCGGAAGAACGCGTCACATCGCTGGTCGGGGAAGGTGTTGAATTTGCGGTTGCCGCGGATCATAACTTTGTTACCGATTTTAAACCGGATGTTGAAAAACTTGGTGTTGGAAAATATCTGAAGACATGTCCTGGAAACGAACTCACGACAACGATTGGTCATTTTAATATTTATCCACTTCCGCCGGATACGGAACCATTTGATCACACGAATCCGGATCCCAATGTCCTGTTTAAATATCGGGATGATTTACCGGGACCTGTGGTGAATCAGGTCAATCACCCGCGGCGGCTGGGATGTGAGTATTTCACATATCTGGGTGTTGAACCTGTCACGGGCGAAAGCGACAATCTGCTATTTTCCAGAAATTTTGAAGCGATGGAAATCATGAATAAGACGATTGGCTGGGGTTTATTTACCGGCACCAAAAATAAAATATCTGTGTGGGATGAATGGTTCAATTTTATAAATAGCGGATTTCGTGTAACCGGTGTCGGGAATCCTGATAGCCATAATTTGCATCGCATGCCGGTTGGAACGCCACGAAATTATATTGCTGCTTCCTCTGAAAAACCTGCTGAATTGGATGAATATGAAATCACTCAAAATATTATCGATCATAAGGTTTCCGTTGCCCGATATGTCTTTGTGAATATGACTGTGAATCTGACCCACGCCATCGGTTCCGACATTATAGACACGGATGGTGCTGTTGATATTGCCATTGAAGTATTGTCTCCTTCCTGGGTTAAAATCGATAAAGTGACGCTTTATGGAAATGCAGAGGAAGTCTGGTCTGAAAATATTCAATCCAGTGACGGTCCGGTAAAATACATGAATGAAATCACGCTGAATCCGGCGGAGGATACATGGTATGTCGTGAAAGCTGAAGGCAGTCAATCATTATATCCAGTTGTGCCGGATCAGGATGGAATTCCAGTGACGCCGGTGGGTTTCACAAATCCGGTATGGATTGATATCGATGGAAATGGCTTTGAAACAGAGCGGGACCGGGCTAGGAAATTTATTGAACAACATAAAAATTTCGACTCGTTTAAAGCAGCCTTAAAAAAGGCTGATTGGTGGCTGCAACGGCAGATTGCGGCATTGGTCGAAAAAGATAGTGAAATGGAATCAATAATGATTGAAAATTTTCTGTCATCGGATGTAAAGATTGCACGGGAGTTTGCTTACAGACGGATCGGAGAAAAAGGCAATGCTGGCGACATTCGGCTTTTGCAATCTGCAAAACAAAATTTAGCAGATGATGACGAGCGCGGGTTAGTGGACGCCTATATTACGAAATTAGGTCCCAGAACAGAATTACTCGATTTTATTAATAGTTCTGTAATCAACTCCAAACCGGGACTGCGCCACGAACAGTGTCGAATTTTATCGATGAAACAATATTTGAGAAACTGGAATGTCGTCGGTCCGTTTGCGAACGAGAATGATGAAGGATTGAGTACCTCCTACGCCCCGGAAAATGAAATAGACCTGAATGAATCTTACACCGATAAAACAGCTCACGCTATTCAATGGCAGCAGGTCACCGGAGAAGAAAGCGGATTTATTGATCTGAAACAAATCACCGACGATGCAGATTATTCAGTCGCTTATGCTTATACCAGCATCAATTGTCCTGAAACTGTCAATACCGTACTATTTTTCGGCAGCGATGATGGTTCGGTGATTTGGCATAACGGGCGGGAAATTTACCGGGAATTTATCCGGCGCAGCTCAAATCCGTATGACGAGATCATTCCCATTGAACTGAGCAAAGGAGAAAATAATTTTCTCGTCAAAGTTGAAAACGGAAGCGGAAGCTGGGGATTTTATCTTGAAATTTTTGATCCGCTGAATAAGGTGTTCACTAAATAATGGCTCGGATCAGATTTCCGAAGTCTCAAAGATATCGGAAATCTTAGGAGAATAAAGCTCGAAAATATATCAAACATGAAATTATAGACGGAGACGTTAATGCACACAAAAAAGATCATAGTCCTTATTTCGATATTTATTGTTTTGTTTTCCAGCTCATTTTGTAATCGGACTTATACTGGAACCGCCCAATTGAAGTTTGTTGTTCTGGATGCGGAAACACAGCAACCGATTCCGGCAAAACTTGTTTTTGTTAAAGATAATCGTGATGATCTTGAACTGAACATAACGGAAACATTCGGACTGGCTCCGGAGGGCAACGGCTTTTTTACAGCTTTTGGAGAAGGAAAGGTTACAATCCCTGCCGGTAAATATTCGATTTATGCCTCTCGCGGCATGGAATATTCTGTCGATAAGAAGGAAGTCGATCTTGGCACGGATGCTATCGTCGAACAGACGTGGGTGATCCGGCGGGAGATCGATCCTGTTGGCTATATCGGTGCTGATTTTCACATGCACACCACCAACAGTGACGGACATTGTTCCGAAGAAGAGCGTGTTACCTCGCTCGTTGGCGCAGGATTGGAATTTGCCGTAGCGACGGATCATAATTATGTTTCCGATTATGTACCGGCAGAAAAAGAACTAGGAGTCGATGAAATGATTACCACCTGTCCCGGTAATGAATTGACGACAGAGATTGGGCATTTTAATATTTTCCCGTTACCGGCAGGTCTGGAAGCCTACGACGACAAAGAGTCAGATGCGAATATCATGTTCAAGTATCGCGAGGGACTTCCGGCGCCGGTTGTCAATCAGGTAAATCATCCGCGCTATATAGGACTGGATTATTTTGGACATTTCGGTCTGAATCCGGTGACGGGCGACGTCAATAATCCGAAATTTTCATGGAATTTCGAAGCGATGGAGATCATGAATGAAACTATTGGTTATGGATTGTATACGAGTGATGAAAATAAAATTTCGGTGTGGGACGAATGGTTCAATTTCCTGAATAAGGGTTTTCGGGTGACAGGTACCGGTAACAGCGATAGCCACGTTCTGCTATCGATGCCGGCGGGATCACCACGGAATTATGTTGCAAGTAAGACCGAAAATCCTGCGAATCTTGATCCGTATGTTCTTGCCCGGAACATCATCGACCATAAAGTCTCAGTCGCACGAGGGGTGTTTGTCAATTTGACAGTGAATGAAAAATGGGGAATCGGCTCTGACATTACTGATACGGATGGAAGCGTTGATTTGCTCATCGAGCTTGCGGCGCCATCGTGGGTAAAGGTGGATAAAGTGACCCTTTACGGCAATGCCCGCGAAGTATGGTCGGAAGAAATTCTCACTGAAAACGAAACTCTGAATTATAAGAAAGAAATTACACTCAATCCTGAAGTGGACACATGGTATGTTGCAAAAGCCGAAGGCAGTCAATCGATGTCGCCCATTATTCCGGATCAGCACAATTTACCTGTAACACCGGTTGGATTCACAAATCCAATCTGGGTCGACATTGATGGAAAGGGCTTTGAAACCGAACGGGATCGGGCAGAACTATTTCTGAAAAAGCATAAACATGATGCAGAGACTTTCAAAGCAGCGATTCAGAAAACTGATTGGTGGTTGAAACGTCAGATAGCCGCATTCTTGCCAAAGGACTCTGAATTGGAGTCGGTTATGATCGAGTACCTGCTGACTTCCGATAGAAAGGCTGCCAGAGAATATGCATACTCCAGAATTACGGAAAAAGCGGATGATGACGCCATTCAATTGCTTCGATCTGCGAAGAAAGATCAGCAAGATGAAAACGAGCGTTCTCTGATCGATGCTCATATTGCAAAACTCAGTCCCAAAGCCGAGCGAATGGATTTTATGCTGAACGATGTTCTGAATTCCGATCCATCCCTGCGCCGAAAGCAGTGCCAGATTCTGGCGATGGATCAATATCCGGAGAAATGGTATGTCGTCGGTCCCTTTGAAAATAAAGGTGAAACCGGATTGAACGTACCGTTTCCGCCGGAAGAACAGATCGATCTCGGCGAAGCTTATGAAGGAAAAAGCGGAAATCAAATCAAATGGCAAGAGATGCGGACCGGTGGAAAAGGGTATATAAATCTTAAGGAGATTACATCGAGCACGAATCAATCCCTTGCCTATGCTTACACGACTGTTGAATCTGCCAGAGAATTCAAGACCGTACTATTTTTCGGCAGCGACGATGGTGCTGCCATCTGGCACAATGGAGAAGAGATATACCGAAAACTGATTCGTCGCGGCTCTTCACCCTATGAAGAGTGTATCCCGTTAACTCTGGTAAAAGGGGAGAATGAATTCTTATTAAAGGTCGACAATGGCACCGGTGGATGGGATTTTTATTTTGAGATTTTTGATCCGGTTGGAAAGTTATCCCAATAAAAGGGGGTATGACTGATATGTTTTTAAATAAAAAAATTGTCTTTTTGTTTTTACTGTTTATTTTTTTATGGCATGGTCTGAGTGCACCCCTGAACAGTAAACAGCCTGCACAAAAGCTATTTTCATTTGGGATAATGGCAGATATACAATATGCAGATAAAGACACAAAAGGAAAAAGGTACTATCGCCAATCAATCGAAAATCTAAAAAAATGTGTCAGCGATTTGAATAAGCAGGAGCTTGCGTTCACTATTCAACTCGGGGATATCATCGACGGGAATGAAACGGCTGAGCAGACGGCAATTGATGTGAAGCAGGTTATGGATGAATACAATCAATTAATAATGCCTGCTTATCACGCTATCGGAAATCATTGTATGAGGGCGGGTGCCGGGATCTTAAAAGAGCAATTGGGACTGGAAAAATTTTATTATGATTTTAAAGCTCCGGAGTCAGAGAAATGGCGCTTCATCGTGCTTGATGGAAATGATGCTGGCTACGGGGTGCTGGGAGAGAATCAACTGAAATGGCTTGGATCAAGACTTGATGTGGCACGGCAACAAAATGAACTGGTCACTGTATTCAATCATTTCCCATTGGTGGAAGCAGCCGCGGCAAAGCATCGAATGAAGGAGCCGAAACCTGTTGTTGACTTGATTGAGAATTCAGATTGTGTTGTTGCTTATGTCGCGGGGCATGATCATGCAGGAGGTTATGCATTTCACAAAGGTATTCATCATCTCACACTGCATGGAATGGTCGAGGCGCCTGTTGAAAACGCCTATGCCATTGTCGATGTATTTCCGGATAAGCTTGTGATTCATGGTTTCGGAAAGGAGTTGAGTCGGGAGCTGGTTTTGCCGGAATGATTTTAGGATGCAGTGTATTCTGTTCTTGTTTAGAGAGAGTTAGTCACTCTTTCTTTTGGAGAGTAAATATGTTAAAATTAGTAAGGATTACATTTTTCTTGGTATTGGTATTTGCAGCAATAGCTTTCGGAAATTTCCCGACATACATTGAACTGAACGTTGGTGAAACGGTGCAGGCAGGGGATTATCCGCAAATCACGCTGATTTCGAAAAAAGTGACTTTTTATGATTCAACATTCAGCCGGATCGGTGCTGCGGAAGTGGAATTACGGGTTGGTGATGAGATCGTTACTGTCCCTGTCGGATATGAAAATGCAGATGTAATCGTGAACAATGTCCGCATCGGAACCGAAGTGATTTCCGATTATGAGAGTGATTTTATCAATAAGCGATTTCATCTTGAAAAAGATGCTCGAATACGAATATTGAAGGCAAACGAACCCCTGATGCCGGCGGGGAGTCACGTTCATCCACTATACACACCGTGGAACAGTGGTTTTCGGACACAGGGCTGGTTAACTGTCTGCGTTAATGTCGATATTTTGGAAGGCATTGCAGAAAATAAACGCAACCGCTATCATGACGGCTGGGATTTCGGTGTGTGGGAAGGCAAATTAGTACGTTCGGTGTGCCGGGGAATTATCGTTTCACCTGATGATTATCCTGAGTTCATCGAAAAAAGCTTGTTGTACAATAAAAACGACGCACCTATCGGTCCGAATTGCTTTTTGGTCAAACATCCGGAACAGCCGGTGCTGTATTATTATACTCACATGAGCGGGCTGGCGAGAGATTTCAAACGGGGCGAAATCATTGAAAAAGGTGAGCCGCTGGGATATGCGAGCGCCAGAGGCAGCTCAGGTGGCTGGTTTCATTTACATTTCAGCATCATCCATCTGGAAAAGAAAGTGCACGTGAATCCCTTCCCGTTCCTGAAGGAATGGTATGCGGAATCACTACCGCACTATCAGGATTTTTTGACTGATTTCGATGTGTATTATAATCCCGATAATTTGATGGACAGGACTCAATTTGAAAAAGATGTGGTTTTGGGAAAAATAAAATCATCACATAAATTTAAGAATTCGTTACCTGGTATTGTTCATGTCCGGGAGGCGGTGGCAGAAGCGCCATTTTCCGGCTTGAATCATGTGGTCTTCAATCAATGTGCAATATTGAAAGGAACGTTTGAATGCGAGAATGACATGCCGGGCGAGCTATGGTTCGGGCATACCGGAATTGCCAGATTGTATCTGAATGGCAATTTGGTTTATGAAGGCGAAAACAAGAATCCGTATCACCGGAAGAAGCAGCCGTTTCAATGGGATTCTCAAATGAAGCAGGTGGAGTTTAACGAAGGCATGAATGAAGTGATCATTGCCATCGAGCAGACGAATCCATTCTGGTCGTTTTCGATACGACCGCGTACACGGTTGGGGATTCCGATGAATCGCTAATTGGGAACCACAGATGACATAGATTTCGCAGATAAAAAAACTGTGTAATCAGTGGAAATTATGGTTGGGCTTTATATTTGAAAAATACATTACTTAACAGCAAATTTAGATTAATGGTTTTAGAAATTTAGAATTTTGCTAGCAAAGGAAGAACTTATGCATATTCTGGGGCTTCATATTCTCGACGCAATTCTGATACTGGCTTATTTTATTGCGCTGGTGCTCATTGGCGTGGTTGTTTCTTACCGCATTAAAAATCAGGAAGATTTCCTGATGGGCGGCAGGCGAATCGGAACGATCCTTCAAACATTCATGAATTTCGGCATGGCAACCGGTTCCGATGTTCCGGTGGGCGCGTCCCGTGAAACATTTCGAATGGGCATGGCTGGAATCTGGGTGCACCTGTTCACGCTGTTTGCGACGCCGTTTTACTGGTTCACCACGATCTGGCAGCGCCGGCTTCGTATTGATTCCATGGGTGAAATATTCCGGTTGAGGTATGAAAGCCGGGGATTGGAATCACTATATGCCGGTATCGGTATTTTTTATTTGATCGCAAACATCAGCCTAGCGTCTATTACGCTCCAGAAAACGGTGCAAATCGTGATGCCCAAACAGCAGGATCAACTCACTGTCGAAGAAAAACAGTGGCTAAGCAACTTCGACCGCATGAACACTCTGGAATCGATCATGCTACAGCGAGATCTTACCGTGGATGAGCAGCAGGAATATGCACGGCTGCAGGCATTGAAAACCGAGGGCAAAGTGCGGTCCAGTATTTCCGTCGTAAATCCGACGGTATTCCTTCTGGCATTGTCGATAATCCTGATCTTTTACACGGTGGCTGGCGGAATATTAGCCGCCGCGATCACGGACGCTTTTCAGGGATTGCTGCTGATCGTGCTCTCGCTTCTTTTGCTTCCTTTTGGATTAATAAAAATAGGCGGATTTGTCGGCTTGCACGATGTGGTGCCGGAATCGTTTTTCAATCTGTTCGGAACAATCGCCACGAGCGAATATCCGTGGTACTATGTCGCGGCGTTGGTCTGTGTCGGATTGATCGTGTTTGAATCCGCACCGCAAAATCCACAGGTCATGGGCAGTGCCCGAGATGAGGAAGCATCACGCGTCGGCAGAATCAACGGCAACATGATGAAACGGCTGACGATTATTTTATGGGGCTTCACCGGCATCATCGGTTTTGCACTTTATCAAAATCAGATTTCCGATCCGGACATGATCTGGGGTTACATGTCGCGGCAGCTTCTCGGTCCTGGTCTGATCGGCTTGATGATCATCTGTCTGCTGGCTGCGCTGCAATCCACAGCATCGGCGTTACTGGTTTCAGCCAGCGCATTGTTTACAAAAACGATCTATGAGCCATTGTTCCCTAACAGCACCGAAAAAACGAGGATTATGGTCAGCCGGATCACGGCAGTCCTGGTGCTGCTGATCTCAATTTTCATCACGCTCTATTTTCAGGATTTTTTGCTGGTGTTCAAATTCATGCTCTCCATAGGGCTGGTATTTGGTCCGCCATTCTGGATCGCGATCATCTGGCGCAAAGCGACGCCGAAAGCCGTGTGGACTGCCATTTTCTACAGTGCGGTCTTCACCGTGCTGCTAGGAAATTTCGGCACCGACATCAAGCCGTTCTCAAAATCATTGTATTTTACGCAAATGACTACCGAGCGCAGCGTGATGGTAAAAGGCGGCGCAACCGAGGATGATGTTCAGCGTGGAGATGCTGCTCAGGTGGGACAGGTAATTCAAAAGGAAGTGAAGATCGAGCCTCGTGGAATTTTCTTTGAAAATGTAGTTCGCCAGTATCCGAATGATCCCGATTCTCCGCTGATCGGCAAGGGCAGATTCAGGGTAAGTCTTTTATTCCCGGCAATGCTCGGCATCGATCTACGCAATTTCGGCGTCGGTGATCTGAACGCACTTGGATTTTATCTGGATATCGCGATGCCCTTTGTGATTATAATCCTGATCTCATTCTTCACCAGAAAGAACAACCAGGAAACTCTGGATCAATTCTACGGAAGGATGCACACTCCCGTGCGCGGCTCGCCGGAGGATGATGTCCGGGAAATGGAGCTGACGCGCAAAAATCCGACTCGCTTCAAGCAGAATAAGATTTTCCCAAATGGCAGCATCGAGTTATTAAAACCAACCCGCCGCGATATTCTCGGGTTTCTCATGATTTGGGGAGTAGTGATTCTGGTGATTCTATTTTTGTTTGGTTTGACAAAATTGGGGAGTTAGTATGAAAAATTTTTAAACCACG
>WJJN01000347.1 GCA_014729735.1 Candidatus Zhuqueibacterota bacterium | reverse complement strand
TCATTCTTGTTGAAGACGATATAGCCGTCTCTGTCGAGCAGCACAGTACCCTCGGTACCATGTATAGTTGCCCCGCGACCACGGTTGTAATAATCCTTGCCCTGGCAGCTCAATCCTTCCCAGGTGATCATCTTGTCGTCGTACTCGAAATTCGTGACCAGGGTATCGTAAAATTCCCAGTCATCTTCGTAGTGATACCGCCCGCCGGACGCACTTACTCTGTTCGGATACCCTACATTCAGTGCCCAGCGGCACAGGTCGACTTCGTGCGTGCCGTTGTTCAGGGTCTCCCCTGTTCCCCAGCGCCAGAACCAGTGCCAGTTATAGGGATGAACGTTGTCCCGGTAGGCAGTCCGGGGAGCCGGTCCCTGCCATAATTCCCAGTCCAGATAATCCGGAACCGGAACCTCGGTGCCAACACCAATTGGTCCCCGCGTATTGCTGTACCACGCTTTTCCGTAATAAACCTTGCCGATCAATCCCTCATGAATCCGTTTTATGATTTCCTGCGTATGTGTGGACGAACGTTGCTGATTTCCCATTTGAATGAGTTTGTTGTACTTTTTTTGCGCTTCCACAATCAGTTCTCCTTCACGCGGATTATGAGAGCACGGTTTTTCCACATAAACATGCTTGCCCGCCTGCACGCCCATAACCGACATGTGCGCATGCCAGTGTTCCGGCGTGGCTATGGTAATTGCATCGATATCTTCGGACTCCAGCAGCTTTCGGATGTCCTTCTCGGCTTTGGGAACCTGTCCGAACAACTCCTGAACACGCAGTGAAAATTTATCGACTTCCCGCTGATCCACATCACAAATATGGGATACCATGACATTATCACACGCGGCAAGTGAATCCAGGTGACCATTTGCCCGCCCATGTAATCCAATGATCGCAAAATTCAGGCGGTCATTCGCGCCTAAAATTCGTCCATAGCTTTTCGCCGAAAACAACGCGGAGCCCAGTGCGATCCCTGCTGACGCCTGAGTGGTTTTCGCTAAGAAATCTCTTCTGTTAATTTCCTTGCTCATATCAGAACTCCTATTTATTTCGATATAATGATTAACTCTATTCTGACCCGGAAACCAAATCAAGAATATGTTAATAAAATGATATTTAACCAATTAATCAAGAGAAAATTTCACAATATTTCTGAAAACACCTCTTCCAGTAAAAATGTCTTGACTTTCATTTTATATTTTGTATATTTGTATATACAATTAATCAATTAGCAGACAATTGATTCGATGAACCCAGCAACCTAATTTTTCCCGCGATCATAATATCATTTTTAATTTATACGATAAGCTTGACTTTTAAAAATTAATTCATTAATATTAATGTTACATTTCTATTACAATGCAGCAGTTCAATTTAGAAAGGAAGAAATGAATGGACAGCTCAAAAATTCGTTTTGGAGTTATTGGAAGCGGTCGAATTGGGAAGGTGCATATCGAAAATCTCGTGAATCGGATTTCTGATTCCGAGGTTGTTGCGCTTGCAGAAGTCGTGCAGACGGAGCGTGAAAAAATAGCTCAACTGTATCACATTCCCAAAACTTCCGGTAATCACAGTGAAATAATCGGGCAATCAGATGTCGATGCCATCGTTATCTGCTCTCCCACCGATACCCATTACCCGATTATTCTCGAGGCAGCAGCTTCCGGGAAACACATTTTCTGTGAAAAGCCACTCGATCTTTCCATCAAAAAAATAAAAGAAATTAATGACGCAGTGAAAAAAGCCGGCGTCAAGCTGATGGTTGCTTTTAACCGCCGCTACGATCCCAATTTTTTCAAAGTGCATGAAATTACGAAGGCAGGCAAGATTGGTGATCCGCATCTGCTGCGCATCACCAGCCGGGATCCAGCGCCTCCTCCCGAAGAATATATTCGCTCGTCCGGCGGGCTGTTTCTCGATATGACCATCCATGATTTTGATATGGCGCGCTATTTAATCGACAGCCCGGTAACCGAAGTTTATGCGCAGGGTCGGGTGCTCGTCGATCCGGTTTTCGAGAAAGCAGGCGATATCGACACCGCGGTTGTGGTGCTCTCTTATGAAAACGGCGCAATGGCAACAATCGACAATAGCAGGGAAGCTGTTTATGGATATGATCAGCGGGTCGAAGTGTTCGGCTCCGAAGGCATGGTCACAGTCACAAACAATACCCCGGATAATCACATCTATCTCAACAGGGATGGTGTCCATACTGCGCTTCCACTGAATTTCTTCATGGAGCGATACACGGAATCTTATCTCGGCGAAATGCAGGCATTTATCCAGTCTCTGCTGGAAGATACGGAACCGCCGGTTACCGGAGAAGACGGGCTGAAAGCCGTTCAAATGGGGCTGGCGGCGAATAAATCGTTGAAAGAAGGCAGACCCGTGAAACTAGAAGAGATTAGTTAAACGGAAACGATGAATCATAGATAAGAGATAATAGTTATCAGTGGTTAGCTATTAGCTATTAGCTGTTAGCGATTAGCAATATTGAAACTGCCGGGGGGCATATTTGAATTCGCGGCCATTTCCCTTCGGCAGTCTGTATTTCTGATGATCAGAGTAAAATTAAAATAATTTAAATCCCACCAAATAAAACGGAGCAATTCTATGACAAAAACCCTGAATATTGGTGTCATCGGGCTGGGCAGATTAGGGCAGGTGTATGCCAAAGATCTTGCGCAGCGCGTGCCAAATGCGAATCTTGTTGCCGTGGCAGATATGCAATCAGATATCGCCGAATCCTTTGCTTCGGAGTACGGAATATCCAGATGGTATTCGAATCATCATGATTTGATTGCCGATAAAAATGTGGATGCTGTGGCAGTGATAACGCCCACCAGCACGCACAAAGGCATTTCTATCGAAGCGGCGAAAAGTGGAAAAGCCATTTTCTGTGAAAAGCCAATTTCGATCTCTTTGCAGGAATCCGAGGAATTGCAGGAAGTGATCGAATCGACCGGAGCGTTCTTTCAGATGGGTTTCCAGCGCCGGTTCGACCGCGGCTATGCCGAGGCGAAGAAAAAAATCGACGCTGGCGTGATTGGCGATCCGGTAGTGCTGATTTCCACATCCCGGGATCCATTCCCGCCGCCGCTGGAATTTTGTGATCCGGCAAAAAGCGGCGGTTTGATCGCGGATATGGGTATTCACGATTTCGATGTCTGCCGCATGTTCATGGGCGATGTGAAATCCGTGTACAGCGTTGGCGGCGCACTGGCAAACCCGGAGATGGCAAAAATCGGGGACATCGACAATGCGGTGGTCAATGTAACGTTTGAGAGCGGCAAAATCGGTGTAGTCAATTTAAGCAGAAATGCTATTTTCGGTTATGACATTCGTGCTGAAATTTGGGGCACCAAGGGCAGCCTTCAGGTTGGCTATTTCCGGGAGACCCCGCTGCTGGTGATGACGAGAGAGGGAATTACCCACGATGTTGTGCCGCACTTCATGGAGCGATTCGAGCTGGCTTATCGCGCGCAGATCCAGGATTTTGTGAATAATGTGCTTAAAGATGCACCACCTTCGATCGTCGCGGCTGATGGCGTTGCCGCGCTGAAGGTCAGTCTGGCTGCCACTAATTCGCACAAAGAAAATCGTCCAGTCGAAGTTAATGAAATTTAAGGAATATTATGAATCCATTTCGATTCTTCGCCACCGGGGAAAATAAACCACTCCTGAAAGACAAAAGGGAGATCGACCGTCTTTACAAGAAATACAGAATCCATGTGATGCTGGCTGTCACGGTGGGCTATGGTTTTGCCTACACGTGCCGGCTGGCGATGTCGGTGGTCAAGAAGCCGCTGATTGACGGAAACATTTTTACCGCCGAGCAATTAGGCATGATCGGATCAGCGATTTTCTATGGATATGCGTTCGGAAAATTTACCAACGGCTTTCTTGCAGATCACGCGAATCTCAAAAAATTCTTTGCCACCGGCGTATTCGTTTCAGCCCTTCTCAATCTGGCGATGGGCTGGTCTACTCTGTTGTGGGTGTGGATCGTCCTCTGGGGCTTAAACGGATGGTTTCAGGGATTCGGAGCGCCTTCGGGAGCAGTGGCGCTATCGACCTGGTTCAGCAACAGTGAGCGCGGAAGATTTTATGGGATCTGGAGCACAGCGCACTCAATGGGCGAAGGACTCACGTTCTTCGGCGTATCCGCGCTGGTCAGCGTGCTCGGGTGGCGGGCAGGTTTCTGGGGTCCGGGAACATTATGTATTTTCGTCGCAATCGGAATTTATATCACGCTGAAAGACCGCCCGCGGACCCTGGGATTACCGACGATTGCGGATTGGAAAAATGATCACCCGACAATCACAACGAGATCGGATAAAGAATCAACCTGGAAAATGCAATTGTCCATTCTTAAATTGCCGGCAATCTGGGTGCTGGGTCTGGCAAGCGCCACGATGTACGTTACCCGCTACGCCGTGAATAGCTGGGGAATTCTGTATTTGCAGGAAGCCAAAGGCTATTCGCTGGTGGAAGCCGGCGGAATTATCGGCTTGAACACTCTCGCCGGTATTGTTGGCTGTGTGGCGTACGGCTTCATCTCCGATAAACTATTCGCCGCCAAACGTCCGCCTGTCACACTTATCTTCGGCATTATCGAAGTTGCGGCGCTGTTCGTCATTTTCTATAGCCCGATCGGGCATCCGGTAATTTTGACCACCATGTTCATTGTTTACGGATTTACGTTAAGCGGATTGTTAGCGGCATTAGGCGGACTGTTCGCCATAGACATTGCTCCGAAACGGGC
>WJJN01000346.1 GCA_014729735.1 Candidatus Zhuqueibacterota bacterium | reverse complement strand
GCGCTATTTCGGTTGGCAATTCATCGGTACCGGAACAACGCTGGGAGAAGATCGCAGGATCGTTGAGAATTTCAGCTTAAACGGATTGCTGGGTTTGCCTTTTCTTATCGGCTTGATCGGAATGGCTTATCATTTTAAAAAGGATTGGAAACATGCATCCGT
Source organism: Candidatus Zhuqueibacterota bacterium (assembly GCA_014729735.1). Classification (GTDB taxonomy): domain Bacteria; phylum Zhuqueibacterota; class Zhuqueibacteria; order Thermofontimicrobiales; family Thiofontviventaceae; genus Mariaggregatimicrobium. The sequence continues at coordinate 5,818 of WJJN01000346.1, read as the reverse complement.
GCTCCTTGTGCTGTTTTTTATGACAGGGATTGCCATTGTTCTCTACCTGAATCAGGAAGATCCGCAGCCACGGGAAAGGGATTATGTGTACGTGGGTTCATACATGGCATTTGCTGTCTGGATCGGAATCGGTATCTCTGCTATCCTCGAATGGACGCGGGATGTAACCAAAAAATTTCCGCCTGTACAACAACTCGCACTTTTAGCAATGATATGCGCTCTCATTTTGATACTGCCTGTAAAAACAATTGCGCTCAATTATAACTCGCATGATCGCACCGGCAATTATGTGGCATATGACTATTCATATAATATTTTACAAAGCTGCGAACCGGATGCAATCTTGTTCACAAATGGCGATAACGATACATTCCCGCTCTGGTTTCTGCAATACGTGTATAATATCCGCCGGGATGTACGCGTGGTGAATTTAAGTCTGCTGAATACGCCGTGGTATATCCTTCAATTGAAACACCAGGAGCCGAAGGTACCCATATCGTTAACAGATGAAACCATCGAAAATTTAACACCGAGATTGCTTCCGGAAGACCGGCGGCTGGTTCGAATACCGGTTTCACGGGAAGTGTATAAAGAGCACATGGAAGAAGTTCTCGTTGAGCGAAAAGATATGGGAGCCAAGCTCGAAGAAGCGCCCGAGATAACATTTGAATTGAAACCAACGCTCATGGGACAGGCACTGCGGGTTCAAGACCTGATGATTTTAAACATCGTTCAGGCAAATCGCTTTCGACGACCGGTTTATTTTGCACTTACTGTTTCCAGGCAAAATCAACTGAATATGCTCGATTATCTGAGAATGGACGGTCTGGTATTCAAGCTGGTAACTTATCCCGAAGAGCGTGTGTCTGCCGTTAATCTGCAGAAGAACTTGTTCGAAAAATTTCAATATCGCAATTTGGCAGATAGCACTGTGTATTATAATGAAAATATCAAAGGTTTATTGAGAAATTATCAGGGTGCGTTTTTTAGCCTTGCACAGTATTATGCTCGGGAAAAAGAATATGAAAAAATGACTGCTGCATTTGATAAACTCGACGAAGTGATGCCGACATCCGTTATTCCCATGCGGCACGACCTGAATTATCAGATTGGATTCATGTATTATCAGGCTGGAAATGAGCAGGAATTCAGACGCCGGCTGGAACAAAATCTCCAATCCGGTATTTTGGGATTGGAAGAACGGATTCGCTATGCTACTATTTTTTCTCAATTGTTTAAAGACAATGAAAAGGCAATTTCCATTGCAGAGAACGTATTGGCAGTCAATCCGGATTTCAATCAGGCTTATTATTGGTTATTGAGTCATTATTACAATCTTCAAAAATATGAGGAGGGAATTTCCCTGTTAAACGATTGGCTGGATCGACATCCGGATGACAAGGCGGCGCGGCAACAGCTCGATCAGTTCAAACAATTGGCTTCCAGCAAAACGGATTCGGATACGACTGTGACAGATACTGTAGAGCAAAATAATTAGGAAAATGACTATATGATGACAGCCAAAAAAAACAATAGAATTTTCGCAGCCATTGTTTTCTTGATTTCATTGTTTGTATATCTCAGGACGATTGCGCCTACTACTTCTTTCTGGGATTGCGGCGAATTTATTGCCTGCTCTTACATTCTGGGCATCCCGCACCCGCCGGGTGCACCGTTTTATCTGCTTTTGGGCAGAGTCTTTTCATTGATTCCCTGGGCTGCGGATATTGGTTTGCGCGTGAATATTATTTCGGCGTTGACAACTGCGTTGTCCGTTATGTTCACATACTTGATTATCGTTCAGTTGATCAAGCTGTGGCGGGGTACGCCAAAAACGCTGGAAGATTCGGTTCTGATGTATTCGGGCGGAATCATAGGTGCACTGGCACTGGCTTTTTCCGATTCCATTTGGTTTAATGCGGTGGAAGCAGAGGTGTATGCAATCAGCCTGTTTTTCACGACAATTGTCGTGTGGTTGATTCTGGTATGGCATGAAAAGGCAGATAGTCCACAGAGTGATAAATATATTCTGCTGATTGCATACAGCGTGGGATTGGCTATCGGTGTACATTTATTGAATATTCTGGCGCTGCCGGCTGTTTTTCTGATTTTTTATTTCCGAAAATTTAGATTCGATATGAAGTCGTTTCTGTTGTTAGGGCTGTCATCCCTTCTGATTTTAGTTGCTATCTATCCCGGCGTGGTTAAATGGGTTCCTAATTTAGCTTTGAAACTCTCTGGCTGGTTTTTCCTGCTTATTGTGCTCGCGCTGATCACTGCAATCTATTATTTTATTAAAACGAAAAACCGTACGGTTTCGATAGTCGTCATCTCATTTTTTCTGATTTTATTAGGAACCTCCACTTATGGAATGATTTATATTCGCTCCAATCTCGATCCGGCAATCGATGAGAATGATCCGGATAATCTTAAAAATTTCGTGAGCTATCTGAATAGGGAACAATATGGTGACTGGAGCTATATCGAACGCCGGGCGCCGCTATGGGAATATCAGATCAAGAAAATGTATATCCGGTATTTGGGATGGCAATTTATCGGAAAAGGCGAAAATTATGGCAGCGATGGTTTTCGATCCGATATTATCAATTTTAATGGTTTGTTAGGAATCCCGTTCCTCCTGGGCATTTTCGGTATGGTGCATCATTTCTTCAAGGATTCTAAACGGGCGCTGACCGTGCTGTTGCTGTTTTTCATGACAGGATTGGCGATCGTGCTATATCTTAACCAGCCCGATCCCCAACCGCGTGAACGGGATTATGTTTATGTCGGCTCGTACTTCGCCTTTGCCCTTTGGATCGGAATCGGCGTCACAGGATTGATGGAATCGCTGCTCGAAAGTGTACGCAACAAAAACAAGTTGGCACAAAAAATCGGGATGGCTATTATTCTGATTATCGCCGTTATTTTCGTCCCGGTAAATATGCTCGCATTTAATTATCATTCTCACGATCGCAGCGGAAACTACGTTGCTTACGATTATTCATACAACATCCTGCAATCCTGTGAAGAAAATGCCATTATTTTTACCAACGGCGATAACGATACGTTTCCATTGTGGTTCCTCCAATATGTGGAGGGAATCCGACCGGATGTGCAGGTAGTAAACTTGAGCCTGCTAAATACCCATTGGTATATCAAACAACTGAAACGGACGGATCCGCCCGTACCAATTACCTTATCGGATGCAGAAATCGACAAATTAACCATCAAGCTTTGGCCAGAGAAAAAAACAATCCGTGTACCGGTTCCGCGGGATGTCTATCAGCAGGACATTGAGGACCTGGGCGAACAAAAGAGTTTGATCATCCCAAAAGACGAAGCCCCGGCGATCTCATTCGAGCTCGAGCCGACGTTTTATGGCAAAGCCATCCGGGTGCAGGACTGGATGATCCTCAATATCATCGCATCCAATCAGTTCCGGCGCCCCATTTATTTTGCAGTGACTGTTTCCTCGGATAACATGCTCAATCTGGATGATTATCTTCGAATGGACGGCTTGTGCTTCAAGCTGGTCACTTATCCGGGAGAAGATATTTCTCCGGTGCGTCTGCGTAATAATCTGTTCGAACGATTCCGTTATCGAAATCTGGATGATCCGGATGTTTACTACAACCGCAATATTCAGGGATTGTTATCCAACTACCGCGCTGCATTTCTGCGGCTTGCAAGCTTCTATCATCAGGAAAAAATGTATGATGATATGACAACGGTTCTGGATAAAATGCAAGAAGTTATTCCGGAAGATGTCATTCCGGTATTTGACCGGCGCATCAGTCTCACAATCGGCAGAATGTATCAGGACGCCGGCAGAACCGAGGAATTTGAGGAACGGCTCGATTACTATTTAAATCAACCTCAGACAGGCGCAGAAGAAAAGCTCGAGTTCGCCCAGATATATTTACAATTATTAAATGATACTCTTAAATCAGAAAAAATTGCACTCGATGTTCTCGATATGAAGCCAAATTATCAATATGCCTATTACTGGTTGTTTAATTTTTACAATGAAACGGAAGAGTATCAGAAAGGAACCGAATTGGCAAAACAGCTTTTGGCAATTAATCCGAATGATATGCAGGCAAAAGTCAGGCTCGAACAGTTTCGGGAAAAATTAAAATCTGCTGTGCGTGATTCGAATTGATATTGAAACTAATTTACATTTTGTGATTTAAATATATTAAATTTCATATTGTTCTTAGAAATAGTGATGATTTATTTTTTATAGAGGGATATTATTGGCAAAGAAGATAACGATACCTGTACTGAAGATTATAGTTAGTATTGGACTGATATTTTTTTTGTTTTATAAGTTAGGCTTTAAAAATGTAACATCTCAATTTACAGCCATCAATATTTATTGGTTTTTGTTGGGAATCATTCTTTTTACATTGAGCAATTTTCTGGGTTCCGTACAATGGTCGTTTCTGCTAAAGGCTGTTGGAATTCATTTGCCGTTGCTGCGGGTAATTTCATATTATTATACCGGACTCTTTTTTAATAATTTCCTGGTCGGTTATATCGGCGGAGATGCTATTCGTGTTTACGACATCACAAAAGCCAGCGGATCGAATTCCGAGGCAATTTCCGCTGTCTTTTTCGACCGACTTATCGGGTTTGCAGTATTGACAATCCTGGCATTGCTCGCATCTTTATATCTTCTGAAAACGTTTATACCAAGCAACGTCATTATGATTATCTTAACGATTTTCCTGTTTTGGGTGATGCTGATAGTTATTCTATTCAATAAACGCTTTCTCGATAAAATTAGCTGGCTGTTCAAATGGATGCTTCCTGAGACATTGAGTGATAAAATCAGAAAAATATATCTCGGTATTAATCAATTTAAAAATCATAAGACAATATTAGTAAAAGTATTTGCGACTTCTATCATCATACAGACGTTGAGAATTCTGGTTCATTATGCAGCGGCGCGTTCAATAGGAGTCAATATTGCTCCGATTTATTTTATCATATTCATTCCCATTATCGCATTGCTGGCAAGCCTGCCAATCTCAATTGGTGGTATCGGAATTCGTGAAAGCAGTGGCGTCGCCTTATTTTCACAAATCTGGTCAATTCAGGCTGATATTGTTGCTTTTGAATTCTTCGCTTTCCTGATCGGCATTATTTCCACCATACCCGGCGGAATTATTTTTATGCTCCGTAAGGAAATAACCAAACCTTTAACAAAAGGAGAATTAGTGAAATGAAACGATATTTGATTATATTCCTAACCGGACTTCTCGTTGTTTCAATTTTATCGAATTGTGAGCGAAAACTAACGGGCTGGGGAGATGATGCGGATATTCATGTGCTAGCAGATTCAACATTATGGCAGAGTATGGAGCCCGTTTTGCGGGATATCTTCGAGAAACCGATTGTCACTCCTCAAAATGAAACTATTTTTACGATTAACGAAGCAGCTCTCGATAATTTCAAACGATACAAGAACCTGCTTTTTCTGGCAACACTCGATGGCGAGGGAGAAGTATCACAACTGGTGAAGAACAATCTTTCGCCGGAAGCACAGCAAAAGGTCAGAGACGGAAACTACGTTTTCCTTCAGAAAGAACAATGGGCATCCGACCAATTAATTATGTTCCTGGTGTCGACCGATTCTTCGGCATTAAAAGAAAAAATAACAGAAAACCGGGACTATATCTTCAATTTATTCGATAACTACTGGAATGAAGCCAAGAAAGATCAATTGTATCGTCCGGGACGTGAATTAGAAATCGAAAAGTATTTATTGAAGGATTACGGCTGGACTTTCAAGGTACCGAAAGATTACCAGATT
>WJJN01000037.1 GCA_014729735.1 Candidatus Zhuqueibacterota bacterium | reverse complement strand
GATATTTTTCGTCATACTGAATTTCCAGTGAAATCGTGGATTCCCTGATGCGATCGTACCAGTTTTTCCCATAATGCGGATTCAGTAATCGAAAATGATCTATTACCGGCGCCTGAGTATCGACGGTGAAACTATTGGTGATAGAAACGGGACCGGCTTCGAATGGATCGCGGGCAGTGACACGCCACCAATATTGTCCTTTTTCCAGATAAAATGAGGGCTGAAATTGACAGGAATCGATCTGCTGGCTCACAACACCAGTCGGAAAAAATTCCTCCTCATTTGATCTGCTGTCGAACGGACTGCCGGGGATGTGATTCTCAAAATCAGCATCTGTGGCAATTTCTATCCGGAATGATATCGAGTCCCCGTCCTGATCCACAGGCACTTCCCAGCATAATTCCGGTTGTGCAGAATTCAGGTATCTACCATCAGCCGGGAATATTAGTGTCGGTGCGGTGGGAGGAGAGTTGAATTTACCCTGCAACAACATTTCTCCGAAAAACTGGGCATCTCGGTAGCAAATTCCACGATAACACCAACCAATTTGCTGTTCCCGATCATAGAAATGTAAATTATCATTGTAGATTTCATCGTCAGAGTCATTATACCAAATATCCCAACCGATAATGTCTCCTGTTTTCAAAGTATGAGGTGAATCCGGCAATTTATCATAAATTGTAAATTCAGCTTCGCAAAACCAGAGGCTGTCGGATTCGTAGCGAACGGCAGTAATAAAATCATCTCCATCATACAAATGGCAGCCGGAGCTCGGATAATCGCCCAGATTGCGGTGATTCAATCCGGTGACCCGCCAGCGTTGTGCCACATCATAGTGAGGATAATAATATTCCCCAAGATTGTCGCCATCAGTGAAAAATTCTATGGAATCATCTCGCCAGGGATAACAGATATTTTCATCGTAATTAGCGTTATCGAAGGTTCCTTTTATATCATCGTAAACTTCCACCGCGACATACAATCGATTTGTTTGCGAACTCCACACCGCTCGCCAGGATACGAGGATATCACTGAAATCCGTCCAGATGGATTCGAAATCATCCGGGAAACCGCCGTATAATAAAGAATCAAGATCCGCATATTTCCAGATTTCTTCATCTAAAATACCGTCGATCACTGGCGGATTCATGTATGTTGGTACTTGTGTGGCAAGATAAACGCAGCTCTTTGTTTTTAAATCTTCGACCGGAGAATTGGCTTTGGACTGTGCCAGTGTTGTTGTAAATACACTAAAAAAAATGCAAGCCATAAAAAGCAGCTCGCGGAAAGAAATCCGCAAAGAGAAAATGTGCTGAACCAGGCATCGCATTTTATCTTGACAGTAAATTTATTAATTTTTATTAAAAATATTTACATCTCTAAAAATAAAAATTAACAACTAAAAGTCAAGAGATTTTTATAACTGATTGCTAATTCTTAACGAAAATAAGCATCAAAATTCGAGCACTCTGCCTGTTCCTAATTGAACAAATCCATCACTGAATTCTTCTTTGAAAAGCTCGATTTGCCGCTCGCCTGTGCAATGCGTCGGACCGATATTTTGGACGTTCAATTCTTTCAACTCTTTGATGATCGCATTCATCTCTTCATCCGAGTGCCGCAACAAATGAAATCCGCCGACCACCAGTTGAATATTATTTTCAACAATGGATTTCGATGTTTTGATGATGTGAACGATCCCCGGATGAGAGCAGCCGGTAACTATCACCGCACCGTCTTTTTTATTCAATATTAACGACTGCTCTTTAATCTGCGACCCCAATTCGCCGGTCAGATAGACTCCTGCACATATTTCCTCAGGATCATTTACCAGCTTAACATGAACACTACGATTTTGCAAGGACGGAATATGATTCACATTGAATGTGGATGGCAGAAAAATATCAGTTTCATCGACTGCCCGAAGCACATCATCCAATCCGCCACTGTGATCTCTGTGATCGTGCGAAATGACAATGCAATCCACTTCCGACAGATCGACATTTAACGCTCGAATATTGCCCATCAGAATATCGCCATCTGTGCCTGCATCGAAAAGGATCGTTTTTTCCGGTCCCTCGATCAGACAGGAAAATCCCCAGTCCGCCTTTGTGTTTTCTTCGAATACATAATTATCGTATAAAATAGTAATTTTAACATCTGAATCGATCATGCTCACCTCCCCGTTTTTTAGATTTTTCGATGGATCACTATTGCACGTCGCTGCAATGAGCGTCAGAAAAAGAATCGAGAAAATAATTACTAAATTATTTTTCATTGATTCCCTCCATTTCATTATTTTGTCACTTTTTTTGAAACTTATTACCTTTGATATGTCATTTTTCTAACCCAGAAAAAATACACCGGAATCCCGACAAGAACCGTTAGAATAGCAGCAGACGATTCCACGGGTCGACTGAGATAGGCAATGATAATGAGGAAAAAGCTGCATATCAGAAAGAACAGCGGCACAAAGGGATAGCCGAAGACTCTCACGGCAGATTCTTCGCCGACCTGCTTTTTGCGGGCAATGAAAATACCGGCAATTGCCATCCATGGGAAAATACTCAGTGCGAAGATAATATAAAGCACCAGTTGCTCGAACGTGCCGATGAGGACCATCAAGATCGCGATCCCCCCCTGAGTCAGGATTGACCTGCCAGGCACATCGAAACGCGGGTGGATTTTATCCGCGAATTTGAAAAAGAGCCTGTCTCGTGCCATGGCATAATAGACGCGCGGTCCGACGATAATGAACGCGCTCAATGACGACAGCAATCCCACTGCGACCAGCAGGCTGAACAGGCTGCCGATCCAGTCGCCGAACACCTGCACCGCCGCTGTTTCCACGACTGTGATTTCGCCCTGCAATTTCGAATAAGGCGCTGCCTGGAATATAAAAATATTCACGGCGAGATAAATGAGAATGACAATCGTCGTCCCTGCGAACAGGGAGATTGGCAGCGACCGCCGCGGATTTTTGATCTCACCGGCAATGTAGGCGCTGGCGTTCCAGCCGCTGTACGAAAACATCACCAGCATCATCGCCGTGCCAAAGCCTGAGCCGCTGAACGACTGTGCGATATCCGCGGAAAAGTGCTCCCAGTTACCCTGCCCGAAAAATATGCCGATACCGGCGAGTCCCAGCACGATCATAATTTTAACAGCGGTTAGCACGTTCTGGATTCTGCCTCCCCAGCGAACGCCGGTGTAATGGAGTAGTGTGAAAATCAGAATAATGGAGACCGCGATGACTTTTTTCAATAAAAAGAATGCATCCTGCTCACCGTTTGCTAATT
>WJJN01000345.1 GCA_014729735.1 Candidatus Zhuqueibacterota bacterium | reverse complement strand
GCTATAACTGATGAAAACCTTTGATTCGCTCATGGTAATTCCCCTGTTACATCACGAAAGCTATTTTTCAATCGTCCCTTGCGGGACTCGGTTTTGTTTTGGTTTCAATATATCCACAGCGATAAATCGCTGGGCTATTATCAAACGTCCCTGCCGGGACTTTTACCATTTAATCTATACGGATTGAATACCGATTTTTTGAAAATTAAAAACATCCGTGCTATTCCGTGTCAATCCGTGGCTAATATTTTTATACAATTTCCTTTATAAAAATATGAAATTAAACACAAATAATCAAACAAAATTTTCATAAATGATGCTCATTATTAATTTTTCATCATAAATAGCGACTGAGCGCCGCGAAATTTGCGGGCGTCAATTTTCATATTTCTGAAAAATTCTGTTTCATAAATGAAATTATTTTTTTATATTATGTATCGACATTTCTAATCCAATAATGGGATCAGGTTTCTTTCCCGTGATCCTGATGAATTATTTGCAATTTAACAGGAGACAACGTAATGGGAAAAAGGCGTTTCATTATGAATGGGGGAATCTGTTTTCTATTTTTCACTTTATTGATTTCTTTAATTGTATTCGGCTGCGCGAAGAAAAAGCCGGAGTTGAATGTTTCGCAATACCGCTTCAGTTATGAAGAGGAATTCTATCGCGTTCGCTCGATTACTTCAGAGGATAACGGGGAAAAGTACAATGAGCTGATCGGCGAGGATTTTATTGCCACGGATTATGATCAGGATGGATACATCGATTATATTTCAATGGGTGAAGCCACGGTGGAGCACGCTCAGAATATTTATGTATTCGGTCTCGACAAACTGAGGAAGGATGACAAGCTGAACATCCGGACTCCGACAACGCAGAAGTATCAACACGAGGAAGAAAAAATTGTTTTCGAGATTATCAGTTTCCGGTCGGCAAATATGCAGCCGTTCAATCAATTCAAAATCATCGATAAGCGGCAGGTCGTGAGTCCCCGGATCACGATTTTCAAGGACCTCGATGCAGACGGCAATCTGGACGAATTGATGAAAGGTGAATACTCAATGGATGAGGCGCAATCCTGGTACTCGAAGCTCATCGAGAAAGGACTCGATGAGGAAGAATTAGTCCGAACGGAAAATATGATTCTGGTAAAACCAAATAATTCGTAAATTTTGAATACGCAACAAGTGAGGTGAAATATGGCGAGCAAAATGTTCCCGCTAATTGTATTCGTAGTTTGTATGTCACTGTTTTTCGGAAACATCTCATGTCAAAAAAGCACGGATCATCCCTGTCCTGTGAATCTGGATGCAACGGATGAAGCGATTGCATTGCTGGATTTTCTGTACCAAATCCGCGGGGAGTATGTTTTAACAGGGCATCATAACTGGAGTTTTCTGCCAACGAAATATAATGAGGCTGTCAAGAAAATGACGGGACACTATCCCGTTGTCTGGGGAAATGATTTCAGTTTCACGTTTCGGGGCAGGGACCCTGAAATGGTGCGGCAGAGGATGATCGACACGGCAATCGAGATGCATGAAAAAGGGCATATCATTACCTTGATGTGGCACTGCTGCTATCCCACGGACGGCGATACGTGCGATAATAAGAGCATCTGGGTGTGGGAAGACAAAGTCCCGCAAACCGAATGGGATTCTCTCACGACCGAGGGGACTGAGCTGAACAATGCCTGGCGGGCGCAGATGGATTTAGCAGCCGGGTATCTCAAGCAGTTGCAGGATGCGAACGTGCCGGTGCTGTGGCGTCCGTATCATGAAATGAACGGCGTCTGGTTCTGGTGGTGCCAGCAGCCGGGGCAGGAAGGTTTCGTGAAGCTCTGGAAAATGATGTACGAGTATCTGACAGATCATCATCAGTTAAATAATCTGATCTGGGTCTGGAACGCCAATGCGCCGCGGGATATTCCCGGCGATGAAGCGTACGCGTACGTAGATTATTTCCCGGGTATTGAGTACGTCGATGTGCTGGCGGCAGATGTGTATCGCAATGATTACAAGCAAAGTCATCATGATGACTTGCTGGCGCTGGCGGATGGAAAAATCATTGCTCTTGGAGAAGTCGGTCAAATGCCGAGCGCCGAGGTTCTGGAGGCACAGCCGCAATGGACCTGGTTCATGGGATGGTCGAATTTCCTTCATACAGCCAATGATTCTACCGATGTGGTCGCGCTTTACAAGGCGCCCCGAACGCTTACACTTGATGATATCAAGAAAAATGCCGATGGTTCGTACACCGTGATGAGCAAATAGCGTTATCAGGATGAAGTTCCCTGGAGCTGTATCATAAACTCATCCTTATTATAAAATGTCATTCCGGATTTGTCCGGAATCTCCTATTTAGTATCCGAACGAAAATGGCGATAATGTCATTCTGAATGCGCCGTCTTTTTGGCGCATGAAGAATCTCATACCGCGATATTTAGTAAAGACAGACGCTTAGTGGTATGGGATTCTTCGTCGCTGCGCTCCTCAGAATGACAATTTTTTGAGTTTTCGTCAGACATTATTTAGTAAAAAGTTAGGGGATTCCTGCATTTACGGGAATGACGCCCAAAAATAAGTTTTGATACTGTCCCGGAGTTTATAAACAGAATACTCATAACTGAGGTTTGGATTTTGAAATACCACAACAAATTTTCCGTATTCATTTTTATCGTCATTTTATTGATCGCTAAAAATAGCAGAGCGCAAGAAAACGTTCTTAAATTGAATGATCAGGATTATTTCGAGATGCCGGGTCTGAACGTGATGCTATTTCACGATAATTATCCCGAAGGGCATCAGTCGGGTGTGACGATTATCCAGCACGGTATCCGGGTTGCGGCGAACGGCGATCTGCGGCTGGAACCGACGCCGGGGCAGTGGCAGCCGGTACCTGCGGTTGGCGAGCGGATCACAGACCGTGAGAAGCAAGTCCTGAGCGTTCCCTGTTCTTTTCCCGATCCGAAGCGAAATAGGACCGGTTTCAATCCAATCGACTATCCGGATTTGGAATTGAAATACCAGGTGAATGTAAAAGCAGAAGGCGCAGTGGTGCGGATCACCGTGGATCTGGAAGAAGCTTTGCCGGCAGAATGGATTGGCAAAGTGGGATTCAATCTGGAATTTTTCCCGGGCGCGCTGTTCGGAAAATCGTATGCCTTGGATAATTCGGTCGATATTTTCCCGCAACAATTGAATGGTCCGATGATGCGCGATCAGGAGGGTAATTTCCAGATCAAACCGTTGGCAGAGGGAAAGACGCTGGTGGTCGCGCCGGAAGACGAACTCCAACGGATCAGAATCGAAAGTGTGAATGGTGTGTTGCAGCTCATCGATGGCAGGGCGCATCATAATAACGGCTGGTTTATTGTCCGCACGCCGGTTCCGGCAGGCGCGCTGAAAAATGCTGTGGAATGGGTCGTGACGCCGCATGTGATCCCGGGCTGGAAATATGAGCCAGTGATCCAAATTTCGCAGGTGGGTTATCATCCGAATCAGAAAAAAATGGCAATCATCGAGTGCGATCCGTCTGATGAAATGCAGGGCGAAGTTGCATTGGATCGAATTCAGTCGTCCGGTGAATTAGAAACGGTTCTCGCACAGAAGCCTGAAGAATGGGGGAGATTCCTGCGCTACCAATATTTCCGGTTTGATTTCAGTGATGTGAAGCAGGAGGGGATGTATCAAATCAGTTACGGGGATGTGAAAACGC
>WJJN01000344.1 GCA_014729735.1 Candidatus Zhuqueibacterota bacterium | reverse complement strand
CGTTCGATAATCTTTACTGCAAGATCCCTGATCAAAGGATCTTCCGGCGTAATAAAGGCTGCTGCCTGCTCCTCGCCGTTCATCCAGTTGATTTTTCCCACGCCGTAGATTCGGAATTCATTACTCGTCTGCCGCTCGGATTTTGTGCGCATCAGCGTTTTCGGATTTAATACGACTTCCGCATGAATCACATCCTCTCCCCGCGCTTCCAGAATTTTGTGCGAAAAATTAGGAACCAACTCCACTGTTTTCACGCTGTCTTCCGGCTGCAATTCCGGATTAAGTACTATGTCAGTTTCGCCGTAAATATCATAATCCGGCTGCACAAATTGCACTTCCACGTCCAGTTTCTTTGCATCGTGATACGTGCATGTCACTGCGCCGCATCTGTTTTCGGAATGATAGGGATACAGCGATGCGAAGATATCCTCGATCCGGACATTGTCGATCCGGACGGGCGATAGCGGCAGGGAAAACGAAAATCCCAGGGAGAAGCGGCTTGTGTTCAATAGAGCCGGTGAATCAGTGTACGAATAGTCGAATGATAGTAAATATTGTTTTCGGATTTGGTAGCGCAGTCCGGTTCCGAAGGAGTAGGTCATTTCATTTTCACCATAATCATAAATATCCTTTTGCAGTCCCGCGCGCAAACCAATCTGGCAGTTAAGCACGGCAGGCAACCAGAATTCTGTCCCCAGATGGAGGCGATCGTCGATATCCATTGCAATCAGCGGGCGTTCGAAAAATAACAGCCTCTTGAAATCATAACTCGCGCCGTAACGGATATTTCGATGCAAAATCGCTTCCGAAGCACCATTATCATATCGCACTTTTGTATTCGTGAAGTCATAAGCCATCACACCTAATTTTAACCCGCGCAAGAATTTTAGAAATTCACCGGCAGAAAATAACATACCGAAATCTGCACCCCAACCGGACGCTGTGCCTTGTGAATAGTCATCCAATCTCGCATCGGTAATGAGCCGCTTCATATTGGCGCCTAATGATAATCCCTTCCAGAGACGAATTCCCATTGAAAAATTGAATTTATTCCTGGAAAAAGCAAGCCCGTCATCATCCAGTCCGATATTGAACCAATCCAGTCCGAACGCCATTCGGTCGGAGAACGGCAATACGCATGCAATGTAATTATTGTTGATTCCTGTGTTATAGAGATTGGCATACATACTGTAAATTTCGTACCTTTCGATTGAAGGTAATCCCGCGGGATTCCAGTAAACCGCATTTCCGTCGTCAGCGATGGCAACAAAGGACTCGCCCATTGCAATCGGGCGGGCACCGATGTAGAGTTGATTTCTTATGGTAGAAATCTGACCGGCTCCATTTTGGGAGGAGACGAAGAGAATTATTATTACCAAAATACCGTATATCTTTTGCATCGTTGATTACCCCTTTTATTGATACTAATTATTCAACACCATCACTGTCTTTGTGGCGGTTTTTTTGCCGGAATGAATTGTGACAATGTACAGCCCACTCACATTGAAATTGCCGGCGTTATCCCTGCCGTCCCAGGCGATACTGTTTGTGCCACGACTCATGTAGCGATTCGTGCATACTTTTTTCACCAAACGTCCTGCCAGATTGAAAATGTTGATGGTCACCTGCGAATCGCTTGCCAGCGAAAAAGAAATATGCGCTTCATTATTGTGTCCCGAACCGCGTGGTGAAAATATCCGAGGTTCAATCGATAGGTCGAGCAATTCCTGATCGCCGCCGGTTGCTTTATCTTCAATCAGCGAATACCAGCCCGCATTTCGAACTGCCGTCGTGATACTCTGCTCCTGCGTGTCCATTGTGCCGCCGAGGATCTCCCATGACGAATCGGCTTCGGTATGAGTAACGATCGCTAATTTGCGTTGATCGGTCATTTTCGATAAAACAGTATCATTATATTTGACATGCAAAACACCGTGCCTGGACAATTTCAATCCTGCCGGTGCAATTTTATAAACAGGACAGAGCAGGTCTTCGTTTTGAACAGGTGCATCCGCATCGATATTAATGGTGATGAATTGATTGCCGGAAATCGCATTTTGCGGAAAACAAAATTTAATAACCCCGTCAGGAGAATGGACGCAGCCGCCCAGCTTCGAATCGATTTCCCCGATAATATCCACCCCGATTTGATCCTGCGCAATATAGCCCAATTTATCAATCGAAGTGAGACGCAGGCTATAACTGCCGATTTTCCCTTCCGTATTCCATTCAGCCAGAAGTCCGCTGTGAACCGGCGACAAATAACGGGTGCCGGTGATCTTTGTCCAGATCGACGGATCATCGCCCTGTCCCCATTCCAGAATATATTCCGCAAAATTATCATCCGCACCGCTGCCATATACGGGCACAATTCCGCCGACTTGCGAGCTGTCTTTCGGTGAATTTATTTCCGCAACCGGCGGCAGATTATCGACGATGACGGTCACTGAATCTTTCTTACGAAAATCATTTTTATCTGATGCCGTGAGTCGAATACAGTAACTGCCATTCAAGTCACCGGTATCCCATGTCGCAAGAAGTCCAGTATTTACAACCGATGTATCCCGGAAAATTGTTATCCAATCATCGTAATTCTGCGCCGATGCATATTCTACAGCATAACTTTTGAAATTTGCATCAGCCACAGTCCCGCGAATCTCGACCTGCTGCGTGACGAGCTGCTGATCCACAGGCGCGGAAATCACGGCATTTGTGTGCGTATTATCGATAATAATTGTTTTTGTGATGCTGCTGGAAAGTCCTGCCGCATCGATCACCCGCAGCCGGAGGGTGTGATAGCCATTCATTCCCAGGGTGTTCCAGGTTCCGAGTGTATCGTTTTCCACCGGATGTCTGAAAATTCCGCCGACAGCGTTCCATTTCGCAGGATTAATGCCGGCGCCGTATTCGAGATAGTATTCTTTGAAATGCCTGTCTGCCGCGCTGCCAATTACAGCGACCTGCCCCCCGGTGATCATATTGTCCGACAGATTCGTGATTTCGCAACGCGGATGAGTCGTGTCCAGGACAACAGGCACAATTGCCGTGGAAATCGCCGCATCCATATTCTCCACTTCGAGCAGAATTTGGTATGTGCCTTCAGCCAGACCATCGGTGTTCCAGGATGCCAGCATCGCATCCTGCCGGGTCTCGAAAGAGGATTGAATAACGTTCGATTGGTTCAGAGAGTCAAGATAGCTTACTGTGTATTGCTTGAAATTTTCATCATATGCCGTTCCGCTAATTGTTACCAGTCCGGTAACGACTGCCATCGAATCCGGGGCGCTAATTTGCGCCATGGAAGAGCCACCGCCCGTGTATTTGAACAAAGGATTTGAAAATACTGTTGTCTCAAAAGGATGTCCGTCTGCATCATGTCCACTATCACTGGCAGTGATCTTTAGTTTTACGGCACGCGTCATTTGGGGCAAAATGCCGCTGTTGAAGGAGCCGGTGAACGAATAGGAATTCTCGCTTTTTTCTTCCCATGAAATGGAAAACTCGATTTCCGAAGAATCCAGGGCTGTTTCTGCCGCCAGATCCGAATATTGTACGAGCATTATGTTTTGCAGAGAAGGCGTGCTTCCCGTTCCGTCGATGGAAACGCTGGCGTTAATTACGGTGTTGCTGGCAATGTACTTCTGGGAAGACGATATCGATGCGCTGATGCGCGGGGGAACGCTGTCGTAAACAGGGAAGCGATGCGGCGAATTTATCGCGCTGCTGTAAGGGTGCGTGGCATTATTCCTGCCGTCAGTGGCAGAAAGATAATATTCCATCACGCCGGGGGTGACATCGACAGACGGTATTTGTCCGATCCAGGTATCACCGGAACGGCGCGATAAAATGGCTTGCCGGAAATTGGGGTCTCCGGATAATCTGTAATTAACAGTCGCCGATTTCACTGTTAAATTATCATTTATCGAACTGATGATCAACACCGGCTGCGCAGAGGGCTGCTCCTCATAAATGGGTGCATGTGATATGACCGGTGGATATACATCCCCGTAACGGCACACGCCGCCGGTTCGCTGCGGGATCGGTGAATTATCAGTTGCAAAAACGCTGATCCAGACATGTCTTCGGTCCGCAGCAATATCATAAACGCGTCGTTCGGGCAAGGGGCTATTCAGATGATTGAAATTCTCCCACTCACCGGTCGATTTCTCGTAGCGGTAAACGCCATAGCTATGTGATCCCGCCCAAATATAATCTCCGTCAATAGCAAGCGACCAGATATAATCGAAATAGGGCGAATTTCCCGTCGATGCTGCATCGAATGTCACCCATTCATTAGTGGATATATTGAACCGGCTGATACCTCCTCCCAACGTGCCGAACCAGATATAACTTCCGTCTATGCCGACAGATGTTACATTATCATGAGTGAGTCCGCTGTTTGTTGTATCGTATTTCGCCCAAATGTTTGATTGAAAATCGAAATGACCGGCACCATCTCCGAAAGAGGCGAACCATAATCCATTTACGTCCACATCGAGGTCATAAACGATCGCAAGGCAACCGGTATTCGCGCTGTCATAAACGATCCATTCGTCCGGCGATTTCCGGTAGCGGGCAATCACACCGTCATTTGCGCCGAACCATACATCGTCTTCCTCCATTTCAATCGAGTAAATATTCTTCCTGGCAAATATGGTTGCTGTTGTATCGATCTTTGTCCACACATCCGTTTCCTTATTATAATGGATCAATCGGGGGCCTAGCCAGACACTCTGCGAGTCTACGCCGACTGCATAGATTAGCATCGTTCCAATATCACTATTCAATACATCATAATTTTGAAAAGCTCCTGTGCTGACGTTCAGCCGGCTTAAACCGCGATGTGTGCCGAACCAGGCTTCATCTTCAAACAGCTCGATGTCTTCCACCGATTCATCGATCAATCCATCTGCTTTACGGTAGCAGGTCCATAAAGAGGAAGGAATTTGGTAGCGACTCACGCCGTGTCCATACGTTCCGATCCAGACATAATTCCCATCCACGGCAATCGTCCATACCCAGTCGCCGGCAATCGCGCTGTTTGTGCCATCAAAAGTTGTCATCGATCCGCTAACTTTGTGCAACTGATGCACGCCGCTTGCAGATGCCGCAAACCAGACGTATTCGGGACTCGCAGCCACGGTATAAACCGGATAACACGTCTTCATATCACGAATCGTGTCAATATGGCTAAACTCGAAATAATCCCACGTAT
>WJJN01000004.1 GCA_014729735.1 Candidatus Zhuqueibacterota bacterium | reverse complement strand
ATTGATGACAATTGGAAAGTATTTCGAAAAATAATTCGAGCGAACAAGAAGCTGTGCGATATGCTCGCCGATTGCCAGCTTTTTCGCATCGATAACAAGCTTTATGCGTTGCTTTCTTCTGCGCAGAATACCGGGTTTCACCTTCAGCCAATCCGAAAGAGTTGTTATAGAGCGCTTCTCTTTCTTCTTTAATGGTCGGGTAGTTATTGTTATGTGCTTTACAATTTTTTTCCCGGTTGTGATTTGAATTTTTATGGCTTTATTTACCGGAGCATTTTTCGCCGCTTTACCAATGAATCGTGCAGATACAGGTATCGATAAACTGCCACCATTGGATTTAAGTTCTATAAATGACTGAATTTTTTCGCCGGATGAGAGAAGAGTATGTGTGATTGTAAGCGGGATCCGGACTTTTTGATCCGGCAAACAGGTGAAAGATTCTCTTTTTACATTGATCTGATGTCCTTTTGTCTCTACTGTTCCTTCGAGATATCCGAATCCCTTGTTTAATACAGAAATAACCAGGTTTTTAGAGTAACCCGGCTTAAGTTTTCCCAGATTTAAACGACTTTTATTGACGCTGATTTTCGGTTCCCGGTAGTAATTTGTCGCTTTCAAAAAAGTATTCAATCCTCTGTCTTTATTTGATACCGATTTTCGAATCGATCGGGCTTTTCTTACAAGAGATTTCCCATTCTTACTTTTTTTAAGCCATTTCTCGAAGTCGCCTTTGTAAAGGTGCAGTTTTGCAGTGTTCCAGTCCTCGTAGCAGATCTCTACAAATTCTTTTAATGTATACGCTTTTTTCTGTGATGAAAATACAAACGCCGGAGTCGATGTTTTCTTCACCGGCTTGGTAGAAGAACCACAATTCGGACAGTAACGATTTCCCGCTTCGATGATCGAACTGCAATAAGGACAAAGCTTTTGGGCGGTTATTTTGCCATTGCGGAAAAGTGTTTGCTGCATTTCCGCCACGCTATTAAAGCGGTTTCCCTTTTTCATCTTCATTGCTTTGGTGATGACTTTTTCCAGTCGCTTTGAAATAGTTTTATTTAATTCCGCCGGAGCCGGTGAAATATCTTTATTGGTCGTTCGGGATAAAGCGTCTTTCGGCTCTACACCTGTGGCAAGAAAATAGAGAATTGCGCCAAAAGAATAAATATCGGATTTATAATCCGTGTTTCCTTTGCCTCCCTGGTACTGTTCCGGTGATGAATAGGCATAGGAAGCTGCCCGCGCCAGATGACGCGTGCCCTGTCCTGAAATATATTCTTTGGAAATTCCGAAATCAATCAGCGAAATAGAGCCGTCTTTTCGAACGAGAATATTTTCCGGCTTTAGATCGCGATGGACGATATTTTTTGAGTGAATATAATCGAGCACATCACAGATTTGTCGGGCGTAATTTAAAATTTCCTGCTCGGAAAGTCCCCCATTGGTTTTCCTGACGATATCTTCAAGGCTAATCCCCTCGATATACTCCATGATGCTATAATGAAATTTCCTATGATTGAATCGTTCGTAAATCCGCGGAATGGAGGGGTGATTGAGCACTGTCAGAAATTCATCTTCCTTAGAATCACAAATAGAAAGCGGCGTTTCCTTGATCGCCCGCAACTGATTGAATAGCGATTCGTCCTCAGCCAGATATGTCGCACCAAACCCACCCTTGCCGATCATTTTGATTATCTTATATTTTTTCTTCAAGACGGTGCCCGGCTGTAACACCCAGCCATAAACCTTGCTGACTTTTCCAGTGGACGATAATTCGCCATGAATAAGCAGGCGTACATTCAGTGCACAATCCTGATTCGGGCAGACGTAGTTATTCCGTGTAATTCGTTTTACCGAATATCTTTTTCCGCATTGAGGACATTTGAAAAACGCATTTGCCATTCTTTTCCGGCTCCTGTTTCCATTTAAAATAGAACAAACAGGAACGACGGCACCACCAGCCGCCATTCCTGTTTATTTATGCCAATTGATTCTTAGCATTTACCCGATAGCAACCGTGAATTTTAGCCGACCCAGCATCACCTCGTCGCCGTTTGTCAGCGGGCTGGGAATTTCAGATTCGACCTTGCTTTTATTGACAAATGTTGAATTCACGGAATGCAGATCTTCGATGAAATAGCCATCGCCATCGCGATAGATTTTCGCGTGCTTGCGACTGACGCCATCATCTTCACCGCCGTAAATCGTGGTGTCGATGTCCGGGAATACCGCGCTAACCGGGTCTTCTCTGCCGATGACAATTTCTTCTTTTTCGGGCAGCACAATTTCTTCGCCAGTGCTTTCCAAAATCAGTTTGACACTGGGACCACTGACCGGGATAACATCTTCCAGTTCATCGAAGTCATTATCTGTATCCGACGATGACACATCGTTTAACTCTGCGCCGCACTCGTCGCAATAGAGCAATCCTTCCAGATTTTCAGTGCCGCATTCATGACATGTAATCATTGTATACCTCCTGTAAAAAATAACGTGTTTATTAAAGTTTTATGCAACTAACCGCCGGGTTAGTTTGCGCGTTTCGTAACGCAGCTTCTTCGTGCCGGACGATGACATTGAACCCATTTTTTCAAGATTCTCTGCTTCTTCCATTGCAGCATTCGCCAGATCGTCTTCACCCATGTCGAGTAACCGGGTCGCTGCTGCTCTTAATTTCTGAGTCGCGCCGGAAATATCACCACTGACAGCCTGCGTTAACGCCCGGGTTTGCAGGTCGTAAGCACTCACTTTTTCAACCGTATTCATGACCCGCGGGTTAATTTTTTTCGATTCTGCTCCATTTGCCGAAAAATGAGTGATGATATCAGCCCTTGTTTTCTCGCCGTAAATATTTTCCGCCGGGACATCATAAGTCAATTCTGCCTGAGCGATTCGAAACCGACCTTGCTGCCGCGGAGTAATCTTCAATTCCGCCAGCACACTCAAGCCCTGTGTTTGATCCAGCTCACCGATATCCACCCTGACTTCATTTTCGGAAAATGATTCATATTCCAGTTCGGATATATAAGGAATCACGCGGCAGATTTTTTTGGGTGTAACGCCGTTCGCCAGCCGTAGGGTTAATTTATTGTTTTCAGTCACGATATTTTTAAACGATTGCATCTCCTCATCAAAAATGGGAATGATGTCATCGGGTGTTTCGATATAATCCGATTTTCCGTCATTGCGGGCTGCAATGGTGTCCAATACGTCTTCGTGCCATTCATCACCCACGCCGAGTGCGGTGATTACGATGCCGTCATCTTCTGCTTCTTCAGCCAGCTCAAAGCACTGATCTTCGTCACCATACGTCTGTCCGTCGGTCAGGACTATCATACGATTGATCCTGTCTTCCGTAAGCGAATTGCGCAGTTCGTTCAAACCTTCGCTCATACCGGAAGAAATAGCCGTCCCGCCGCTGTATGTCAGTTCGTTAACTTTTTCCTTGAGTGCTGCTTTATCTGAAACCGGCTGTGTCGGAATCAAAACGTCGGCTTCTTCATTAAATGTCACTATGCTCAAATAATCATCCGCATCCAGCCGGTCGATGATATTCTCCATCGCCTTTTTGACATTTTCGATTTTCTCACCTTTCATGGACGCACTTCTGTCCATCACCAGGCTCAGATTCAATCGAGCTTCACCGCTAAAACGTGCGGTAGAAGATTTTGCATCAATAAGCAAATAAGCAATTTGCGTCTGATCGCTCACCGGCAAATTGGTTTTATTTAATTCAAAATCGAGGGTAATCTCTTTTGCCATTTTATCTGCCTCCTACAGAGTTAATAAGTTTTTACATAAATCACACTGATATTGTCATCGCCACCATTTTGATTTGCCAATTTCACGAGAACATCTGCTGCATGCTGCGGATGCGAATATTCTTTGAGCACAGCCTCGATCTTTTCTTCCGAAAGCATCTGCCATAATCCGTCACTGCATAACAGCAAGCCGTCTGCCCGTTCAATTGACAGGTCGAAAAAGTAGGGATGATTCGATTTTGTTTCTAAATTGGTTAAATTCATTTTCAAATCAGGATCACCCAATGCACTTAGAATCTGATTCGCCTCCGGATGTGTGCGCAATTCGGGATAAGTGATCTGCCCCGTTTTGTATAAGCGGTAAACCAGCGAATGGTCGGCTGTTATCAATTCGAGCCTTTTATTCTTATAGAGATAGGCTCTGCCGTCACCGACGTTCATAATGTACAAATCAGGATGAATTACGAGCGCCACTGTGATCGTCGTGCCCATATTATTTCTGCGGGACTGCGAGAGTCGGAATATCGCATCGTTTGCCGCAAATGTGCTTTCTTCCAGTGCCTGGCGAGCGACAGCCGGCGTCACTCTATCCCAATCATTAATTTTTCGGAGCAGTGACTGCGATATCGATTGTACTGCAATTTTGCTCGCTTCCTCGCCCGCAGCATGTCCGCCCATGCCATCAGCAACAATGTAAAGCCCAACAGGCGTGGATTTGGATTGAATGATGTACGTCATATTGAGAGATGCAAGACTATCTTCATTCAGTGATCGAACCTGCCCGACGTTGGACGATTTACCGACTTCGAGATTTACTTCACAACCTTGATCTTCCGAATCATCAGCGGCGACCGACAGATCGTCGGTCGTTTCGTAATTCTGCCCGAGCTGCGAAAGAGCTGTTCGAAGCTCGCTTATTGTTTCGAAATCCCGCGCCGCAGCCTGCGAAAAGATGCGTTTTAGATTTTGATCTGTGATATGCGCAGCGGAAAGGATTTGTAAAAAACTATCACCAAAGGATTTGATGTCCGAGCGGCGCCATTGATCCGGTGAACTTGCAGCGATAATGGATTCTGAAAGATCAACGATTCGAGGCTTCTCTTGTGAGATGAAGAGATGCTCCGGTTTTAATCCGATGTTGTAAATAGAATTATCGTGCAGAAATTCGATTGCCTGGACGATGTGCAGAGAAATTTCATAAAGTGATTTTGCAGTAAGATCTTCATACAGATCGCTCAAAGTTTTATCATCCACCGGTTCCGCAAGCACCAGCTTCTTGCCGTTTACCAGATAAGTGTCCAACGTTCTAATAAGTGCGTCATGCTGCAGATCGTTTTCGTAAATGAATTCAAATGCATTTGTTGATTTATGATCTCCTTCGATCATCAAAAAGGGGCTGTCCTTGAGAAAATAACCGCATTCCTGACAAAATTCGGATGAGTTTTCAGCGTTCGTAGCTCCGCAAACACAGCAGTAATCCGGTGACATCGTGTCGTGCACGATAAAAATCATCAAGTTCCTGATCGATGGCAATCTATCGGCGATGCGCCATCTTTGTGCAATCAGATTGCTGTCGACCGGGAACTCGTTATTCGTGTCGGACTGCAAACGTTTGGTGATGAATGATTTCCTGTTTGTTGCTCTTTGTTCTTTATTGATTCGGCTCATATCTACCTCGAATCTCGTTGTTGCAGTTCATCCTGAAAAAATCCGCACCGGCGTTCAGTTCCGGTGCGGACTGATATGGAGATTTGAATTAACTGATAGTTACATTCTTTCTTTTATTGCGTTTATTTTTAAGATAATCCTGATAATCCGGTTCTGGCTCATAATTCCGTTCGCTTTCTTCATTTGAAAGATCGATATCATCGATCAATGAATATTCATCCCGGCTTTGTCTGCGACGATAGAAGAAGTAACCTATAACCGCAATCAATAATACCACAGCCATCACGCCCAGGATCAAATAAAGCATGGATGATTTAATCAGCGGTTCGGAATCCGTATTATCGATTTCAACAATGGGATTTTCATCGAAATTTGGTTCCGGGACTACAGCTTTGGCAGCAGGCTGTGTCTCCTGATCCGTTGTCGCGTAATGTTGCTGCTCCTGCTGAACACGCCCGGCGATAATATCCTTCTGATTTTGCACCAGACCGTTAACCCGTGACAACCATCGCGTTCTGCGGATGTTTTTAATCACATCGAGGCTGGGAATAACAATTTCCTCACCCGGAAAAACCGCATCGGAATCAGGCGCCCGATTAATCAACGCCAGTTCCCGCCAATAATCTGCATTGCCATAATATTTTTTCGCGATCATGCTCAGGTACTCTCCCTCCTGAATCAGGTGGGTCGTCGGCTCTGCCTGAAATAATTTTTTTGCATAGAGAAAAACATCGGTTTTAAAACCGGCAACAGCCACAATGATGATGAGCATAACAATAATGAATTTTTTCATGGGTTTCTACCTCCAATAAAATCGTTCAAT
>WJJN01000343.1 GCA_014729735.1 Candidatus Zhuqueibacterota bacterium | reverse complement strand
TCCAAGATGGTGGCTTATTCCAAAAACCTTCCCATTCGATAAATTATCTGGAATCGCACGACGACCATACACTGGGCGACTTTATTCGAATCGGAACTGGTGCAGTGGATGAAGATGACCGCATTCTGGATATGATTCCGCATGTAAAGCTCTCTGAAGAACAGTTGAAACTGAATAAACTGGCAGCGCTATTTCTGTTCACATCGCAGGGTGCCGTTATGTTGCATCAGGGACAGGAATTTTCACGCAGCAAAGTAATCGCGGAGACAAATGTACCGGATCCGAATCAGGGAAAAATCGATCATAACAGCTATGAAAAAGATAATGAAACGAATTATATCAACTATTATCATAAAGAATTGAACAGCGACCTTTACGAATATTACAAAGGATTGATCGCGTTACGTAAAACATATTTCGCATTCCGTCATTCGGCGCAAGAAGATATTTCATTTATAGACTGCGATAACGAATTCGGATTGGGTTATCACATCCGAGTCGACCAGGAAAGCGGGCAGCCATCGTTCATCGTTTTGATGAACGGTCATCCGAAACAGGAGGCAGTTTTCACACTGCCCGAAGAAAGCTGGGATTTAATTACGAATGAACAGCAGGCTGGAAAAGAAGTTATCGAGAGCGGATTTAGCGGGCGAATATCAGTGACACCCACAAGCGGCATGATTTTCCGTTCAGCGCCTTAATTCGGATTCATCCAGAGTTAGAAATTCATCGACAACCTCCGGGTGAAATTGTGTACCAGCACAGGCACACAAAATTTTTAAAGCATCGCGATGGCTTCTGCGGCTGCGGTAGATTCGCTCCGATGTGATGCTATCATACGCATCGGCGACAGATATTATCGATGCCGCGGAGGGGATCTGATTCTTTCTTAAGCCGCGGGGATATCCGCGACCATCGTACCATTCGTGATGTGCAAATATAGCATCACACACAGGTGCCAGTTTTTTGATTGGTTTCAAAATATTATAACCCCGCTCCGGATGCGTTTTAACAATTTCGTACTCTTCTTTTGTGAGCGGTCCCGGCTTCAATAAAATTTCGTCACAAATCCCAATTTTGCCGATATCGTGAAGAATTCCAGTATAAGATAGATTGTCCAGATCCCGTTCAGCTAATCCCATTTTTTGACCAATCAGAACGGCGATTCTGGAAACACGGCGGGAATGACCATGTGTAAATTTATCCCGTTCGTCTATAATTTTCGCTAAGGTTTTCATGGACTCCAGGAAATATATTTCCAGATCAAGTGTTAATTCCGCATTATTCAATGCCATGGATGCCTGTGTACACAAATAAGCTGCTACATCCCGGTCGTCATCAGATAAATTGCCGGAATCGCTGTTTTTAAGCACGCTGAGCACACCCAGAATTCTAGCGTTGCTTCGCATAGGAATTGCAAGTATGTTTTCCCGTAAAGGGGATTCGGTTGTTTGCCTGTTGAATAGTAATGATTTTTCATGTTGAAATGCCTTTTGTGCAATCTCCTGCACCTGACGTAAATAAAACATCGAATCCGGTTCAGTCTCGAAATTAACAGCATAGTGCAAATATAGTCGTCCGGTTTCTTCATCCGGATAGAATATCGCTGCTTTATCTGAATTCGTTTCAGAGATGACAGACTTTACCATTGTTTTTAATACTTGAGAAACCTCAGGAGTTCGGTTAATTTTTTCTGCTGCACGGAACAAGCTGGAAAGGGTGTTTAATCGAGTAATTTCGTTCAATAAATGCTGTTTTTCGAGTGACTTTTTTACTGCGGTAATGATTGTATCGAAATGGAGGGGTTTTGAAAGATAACTATAGCCTCCGGACTGAGCAGCATCAATATCCGTCTCCGTTGCTTGCAGAGCATTCATCACAATAACGGCAATCTGGGGAGATATCTTTCTAAGCTCAATCAGCAGCTCTTGTTCATTTACATCCGAAATTTTGCTGTCGGCAATCACCAGATCGATATCCCGGGTACCGACAATTTTTATTGCTTCCGCAGAATCGATTGCACAACTGACTTCATAGCCACATAAGGAGAGCGTTTCTTCACATAATTTGCAATTATTGATATCATCATCAACTACCAAAATTTTTTCTCGTTGTTCCTTCGTATTTAGCATAGCTCCATTAAATCGATTAGTTCGCCTATCCGTGAGATATCTTAATATGATTGATGCTTATTTGCCTGTCATTTGTTTGGGTGATTTTTGTAACGCATTTAATTTTAAGTTTGTAGGTTGTTACAATTTGTACAAATTTATTATCGGCATGATAAAAATTTTCTGAATTCTTATAAAATAAAAAAGGGCTTTAAAAGCCCTTTTTTACAACGAAGTTGATCCAAATAACACCTTTGAACTGTTATAATGCGGATTCCCTGAATTTTTTATAGAGTTTTTTGACAGCGGGAATATAATCACGAGTTTCAGCCCAAAGGATGCCGTCCGCTTTATTATTTGCAAGCCAAAATGCAGCTCTTTTTTCTCCACCATTATACGCCGCCAGACCTCCCTCAAGGTCATAATAAGAGATGAGGGTTGAGAGGTAGCGGGAACCCATTCGGATATTATAGATCGGGTCAGTCAGAATTTCATTAGTATCGGTCCAGGTAATATCTTCGTATTTTGCTAAATACATCCCGGTAGCAGGCATAATTTGCATCAAACCAATTGCTCCGGCATTTGATTTCACTTTCGGGTCCCAGGTTGCTGCACTTTCATGAGTAATTGTTGCACAGATCAAATCTACATCTAAATTCGTATATTTAACTGCCATTTCATAGATTTCGTTTGCGACTTCATACTTCATCTCCGAAGACATGTCTTTATTGTATTGTTCAATGATGGACATGATTCTCTGGATATTATATTGTCTCACACTGTCGACATTCATCGCAGCACGAATATCCTGAAGAGCTTTTTCCAGACGTGCTATTTCATCCGATGTTGTCGGCACGTCTTTAAATCGAAATGAAAATCCGATAACAGCTAAACATGCAAAAAGTATGATAATTATAAGCAAAGGTGTTTTCCAAGCTGAGTAATTTTTCTTCATTCTAATCCTCTCCTTAAATAGTAAAAATTAACACCCAATCTAAATAAAGGCGTCAAGCTTCATAAAATCAATGGAGAAAAATTTTCTCTTTTCCTGATAAACTAATAAACTGTGAATTTAATAAATTTGATTTTAATTGTCAAGTAAAAAATCGATTAAATTGCAAATTATTGCGATAACAAGTCATTTACTTAATATTATGCCGTTTATTTACAATTCCTCCATTTAGATAAAGTAAATTTAACGTCATGACGTTTCAAAAGTTTCAATTCGTTCTTCCTAAATTTATGATTCTTCTCCGGTTTTTCATGTGATGCGCATCAAGAAAAAAGAAAAATCTTTTAAATTTTGTAACAAATGGGTGTTATCGATGGCGCTTGCTAAAATACAGATAGATCGGTAATCCTGTTGCAATAAGCAGCGCCGCTGAAATAACACCGCCTACAGGATATGCAACAAACGTACCATAAGCCAGATACAACTGAATGGCAATCGATAAAATCGCCATCAATCGCCATGCCGGCGCCTTATAAGTAGGATTGTAATTATTTTTAGTTTTTAACTTAAATATGGTTACATAAACGAGGGCATTTTGGAGCAGATATGATAGTGTGAAATAGCCGAGCAGATTTTCGATATCACCAATAAACAATAAAATAATAGCCAATCCTGACTGTAACAGAATTGACGCATATGGTGTATTAAATTTCGGATGGACTCGTGCAAAAATCGGAAAGAACAAGCCGTCCTTAGCAATGGCATATTCGATACGCGGCTGCACCATGATGCAAGCATTGGTGGCACCAATCATGCTGATAAAGGCAGCGATCGCCAAAAATCCACCAGCTATGGCGGCAATTCCCGGGAGATACTGAAATGGATTGGCGAATCTTCCAGACTCGGCAATTAATGCATTATGCGGTACAATTGCACTGCTCGCCAATGAAATGAGCACATACGCCGCCATGATGCCCAGTACAGAGCTGATTAATGCCTTTGGTAAGTTCCGCTGCGGATTCTTGATCTCGCCTGCCATATAAAGTACATTTGGAAATCCGGCATAGGACCATGTTGTTGCGGCTACTCCGGCGACGATCAATGTAAATATATTCCCGCTGCCAGAAGTTGTTTCAGGGACAGCATATAGATTCCCGGAGTTTAAATAAAATAATCCACCAAAAATAAGCAGTAATAATGGCGATATTTTAGCCACAGTGAGAAATATTTGTAGATTCCCACCCTGCTTTACGTCCCGATAATGCACGGTTGTAAGACTGATTATGATAAAAGCTGCGAATAATTTTCCCATTAGCGTGTTGTCAAGTGCCGGGTAGAAATAAGATAGTGCAGAACTTGCACTCAATGCGATAATGGTGATGGACGGAGTGTCACTTGTCCAGAAAACAGTCCATACATACAGAAAAGCAAGTGGCTTGGAGCCAGCTTCTTTTAAGTAGAGATATCCAAAACCTTCTTCTGGGTAGGCGCTTCCCAGTTCAGAGAGAATAAAGATTTGCGGGATCCAGATGAGTCCGCCAATTAACCATGCGGTAACTGCTATCAGCGGACTACCGGTTTCCCGTGCAACAATTGGTATTGTAATGAAGACTCCGGAACCGATTACTGTTCCGACGATGATTGAGACGACGTGTCCAAGATTCAGTTTCCGTTCTAACGTACTGATATAGCGCTCCTTTGTTATTCTTTTCTGTACTGATAACTTCTATTTCACAATAAGTGACTACTTAGCACTTTTCCTTATGTAATCATCCACCATGTTAATCGCATACGCAGCCGATTTTTCTCTTATAGCATTGCGGTTTCCTGAAAATATCATTCGACGGATATTTATATTCCCTTTGATGTTGATTCCGATAAAAACTGTTCCCACCGGTTTTTCCTCTGTTCCCCCCCCGGGACCGGCAATGCCGCTGATGGCGATCCCGATATCGCTGGCAGTAATTTTATCGATACCTTCCAGCATTTCCCGAACAGTGCTTTCACTCACCGAGCCGAATTCTTGCAATGTCTCTTTCTTGACGTTCAGCATCTTGATTTTCATTTCATCACTGTATGAAACAACGCTGCCGAGAAACACCGAAGAAGCACCCGGAACATCAGTAATTTGTTTGGCAATTATACCGCCGGTACAGGATTCGGCTGTTGATATAGTGATTTTATTTTGGATAAGAAATTTTACAAATTCTTCCATCATTGGATTGGTTCCGTTAATAGATTTGTTTCGCCTTCTGTTTTGGCTATAATTACCGTGCCGCAGGAATCGCTGAATACATTCACCGTAGTGCGGCACATATCTAAAATTCGATCCACTGCCAAAATCAAGCCAACGCCTTCCAGTGGCAGTCCGATTGCTTTCAGGATAATTGTAATCATCACCAGACCGGCTGACGGAATGCCTGCTGCACCAATCGAAGCAAGCAACGCAGTGATCACCACGATGAATTGCTGTCCAACGGTCAATCCGATTCCATACGCCTGTGCAATAAACATCGCTGCAACGCATTCATAGAGCGCAGTGCCGTCCATATTCACTGTTGCTCCCAGCGGCAAGACAAAGCTCGTTACCCGGTTAGATACACCGGCTCGTTTTTCCACGCATTCCATTGTTAACGGCAGTGTTGCGGAAGACGAGCTGGTGGAGAAAGCCGTCAGCAGAGCAGGCGCCATTGCATTATAATGCCGAATCGGATTTACCTTGGCAACAATCATCAGCAGTAACGGAAGAGTAACTAAGAAATGAATTGCCAATGCCGATAAAACCGTCGTAAAATAAAGGGCTAGTGGTCCGAACACCTCGAATCCGGTAGAGGCAACAATGCGCGCAATCAATCCGAAAACACCGATCGGTGCAAATTTCATTACAAAACCTGTCATTTGCATCATTACTTCGAACACCGCCTGCCAAAAATCATTCAGTGTTTGATTATATTTTTCCGGCAGTTTGGTGATAAAATAGCCGAATAGCAAGCAGAAAAAGATGATTGGTAGAATATCACCCTCCACTGCAGAACTAATTGGGTTCGTGGGGATCATACGTAAAAATATGTTTACTAAAGCATCCGCGCCTTCTTCTGTTACTTCTTCTTTAAAATCTCCGGTATCAGCGGTCAATCCAAGTTTGTCCCGTACAGGACTTCCATCTTCGATGCCTGGAGTGATGATGTTCACCAGCATCAATCCGACGAGAATTGCAAGCATGCTCGTCGTCACATAATACAGAAATGTTTTTCCTCCGATTTTCCCGAGTGAACCGGAGGAACCGACCCCGGAAACACCGGTAATAATTGACGATGTAATCAGTGGAACAATAATCATTTTTAGCGCACGCAGAAATAGTGCTCCAAGGAAATCAAATACGCTGTAAAACGTCACGATATTAAAAAATGTTTTCTCTTCGCCGGTTAAAACACCCGCAATGACACCGAGTGCAAGCGCGATAAATATTTGCCAGTGAAGCTTGAGTGAAATCAGTCTTTTGAAAAATGATCGAATCATGAAAATCCTCTTAGTATGTTATTTCACGTTTCTCGAATAATGAATCCTGTAATCCACTGTTAATATCATAGTCTGAAAATGTGATGATTAATGTCCCCTTCCGTTCTTTTTTTGAATCGATCTCATTTCTTTGCTGCATTTGCATCATGCCGCCCAATCCTGTAAATCCGGAAAGGGTCAAATTGGCGATGGTTTTGCTTGGCAACCAGAATTCATTTTGTACTTTTTGATAATCGAACTTCATTACAGTTTTCTGTCCCTGCCAGGAAATGGATTCCAGACGCTTCATAACCCATTTTTCAGGTTCTACCCATATGATGATTTTGCGCGCCATGGATTCATCAGTACGCGGAATCAATTCCAGCTTATATGTCATTGCGCTGTCAATCATTTCCACTGCCAAAACATCCATATAAAAATTATCCTCATTGAATTTGGCAGGATTTTGAATAATACCTTCGCGCGGCAGCATCGCAAAACCATCTGATTTGATGAAAATCTTATCCGGTTGTTTGAAAAATACTTTTACATCCATCGGCGGGATATGGACATCCTCCATCTCGATAATCGCATGTAAATCTACCGTATAATCCCTGATTTTTGAAAAATTCTCTCGCAATTTATGAATAATTTCAGACGCTGCTAAATCCGGCTCCTCCCCGTTGACAATCGATGCAGAAGAAATTTGAGTAATCAAAACAAAAATATAAATTGCATATTTCATGACAAAATATCTTTCTTATTAAATATAAAAAATGACAGGCTGAAAAACAATAATAGAAAAAGAGATAGATACCCTGCTGCGATCAGAATATCCGAAGCAGGCAGCGGCACTGAAAATGCCTTTTTCCAGGCATTGGAATAAGTGGTAAATAAATAGGGCTTGATTTGTTCAAATAGCGGAATTGGTGTTTCTGAAATAATCACCGAAATAACGACCACCGCCATAGTTCC
>WJJN01000342.1 GCA_014729735.1 Candidatus Zhuqueibacterota bacterium | reverse complement strand
GCATCATATCGCCTTACTCCATCATATTTCGCTACTCGGGCGACAATCGATCTGGAATCTCTTGACCACTCGAAGCCAAAGCCTGCCGCCCTTTCATCGGACAATTGCACGGTTTGTGTTTTATTAGTATTTATAATCCACAGTCCCCGATAATTGGCGCTGGTCATAGCGATTTTGGAACCATCCGGCGACCAGCGCGGCTGCATATAATGATTTCCGTCATTTCCCACCAAAATATAAGGACTGCCGACCGTGTGAATATCAGCAACCAGCATGACAGGAATGATAAGAAAAAAGATAGTAATTAAATGTTTCATCTCACTCTCCTTACGATAATAAATAGTTAAAAAACTAATATATCAAACATTTCTGTAAATATCAAGCATCAATTATTGTTAAGACGCGTTATTTGGAACCTGACATTGCCGGATTTATTCAGAAATATTCCAATGGGGAAGATAACAACATGCAATCAATTGTGAAGGAGTGGTTGAGAAAAAACATTGAAGTAATTATAACTTTTCTGTGATCAATTAATTCCTACCACAAGGGAATATACCCCACATCATCCACAATCTTCTGTCCGTCCTTTAGAACCCAGTCGATGAATTGTTTCACAATGCCCTGCGGTTTTTCGATTGTAAAAAGATAGAGATAACGAATAATTGGATAACTGTCGTTCTTCACATTTTCGATAGTTGGTGCCACACCGTTGACATAGCAATGGATGATCTTCTCCCCATACGCCAGCCCGCCGTAGCCGATGGCATTTCGGTTTTCGAGGACAGTCGCCACGATCTCGGCGGTACGATCTTTTTCCACAGCCGCATCTGTGAATGAATCACCTCCCAATATATGCTCACGGAAGTAAAGGTAGGTTCCTGAATCCGACGAACGGGTTAGTACGAGAATCGGCTCATCCAAACCGCCGACTGCTGACCAGTTGGTTACCTCGCCCTGAAAAATTTTCTCCAATTGATCAAGCGTGAGATTTCGGAGCGGATTTTCGGGATTAATATAAATGCTCAGTGCGTCTTTTGCAACGAGTGTACTCATTCCGATTTTATTGTATTTTTCGGCAATCGTTCGCACTTCTGCGGCTCGCAGCGGGCGGGATGCGGCACAGATGTCCGCTTTCCCGGA
Source organism: Candidatus Zhuqueibacterota bacterium (assembly GCA_014729735.1). GTDB lineage: Bacteria > Zhuqueibacterota > Zhuqueibacteria > Thermofontimicrobiales > Thiofontviventaceae > Mariaggregatimicrobium. The sequence continues at coordinate 6,296 of WJJN01000342.1, read as the reverse complement.
AATAAGCGCCCTGATGCCATTGGCAGTTCCCTCGCTTTTAATACGAATATCGATCCCCGGATTGGCTTCTCTGAATTCTGCCGCCCATTTCGAAACCAGCAGACGCATCGTATCTGAACCGGAAATGCGAATGACATTTCCGCGGTTGATAACATAGCTGCCACATGAAAAGAAAAGCAAAAAAATTGTAACCAGACGTCTCATATTTTTGTATTATTGCTGTCCGTAATCTGAAAAATCTGTGCCGGATTTCCATTCCGGCAATTGTTTAACATTTGCCAGCTTCATGGCATAGGCAAAAATAATCTGACAATGCTGTCGCGCTGAGTCCCAGTTGATCTGCTGGTTTATGTCGTCAAACGGTGTGTGATAGATATTTTCAAACCAGTGGATCATATTGTTGATACCGTCTTCTGTGGAAATATTTACGTAATCGACTCCCTCGGCAATCAATATCGAGGGAATACCTGCCTGTGCGAACGCAATTTGATCGGATCTCATGAGTGATTCGAATTCTATAAATTGGTTCGGCAATCGGGAAACGCCCAGATCGAGCATCGAGGTCACCGAAGTCAGTAGCTCGCCCAGGGTGGAGAGTTGCGCCCCAATTCCGATGACGCTGTTCACCCGGTCGAAAATGGACAAGCCGTCTATGTTTACATTTGCAATCGTTTTATCCAATGGAATGTACGGATGATCGAGATAAAACTGGGAACCGAGCAAGCCCTTTTCTTCAGCAGTGACAAACAGAAACAGCACGTTGTGTGCCGGCGGCAAAGGATAAAAGCCGAATGCCCGGGCGCATTCCAGCAGTGCTGCAACGCCGATGGCATTATCCACCACTCCGTTGTAAATCGAATCGCCTTTCACTGCTCTGCCGATACCGAGATGATCGTAATGCGCCGAGAGAATTACCGTTGTGTTTTTCCGGGTCGCATTTTCACCTTTAAGAAAGCCGACGACATTATTCCCGATAAATTCGCGCTGTTCAAAATCTCCGTTAAAAGAAATGGCTGTCCTGAGTGGAAATGAACTGATGTCTCCGCTGCGATTCATCCGCAAAATTTGATTTAAACCGTAATCTGCTCTGGCAAACAACCGTCGGGCAGCATTCGGATTCATAACGACACTTAAGTTACTGGAGACGGAATACGCCAGGGTAACGTCTTCAAATGCAAATTCATTTACCCAGTCGTACCAGGTTTTGTCTTGATTTTGAATTGCCGCCGGGATCATGATACTGCCCCGGGCGCCCTGAGAAATGGCAATGCGTTGTTTTGAATCCGGAAAAGAATAGATCGTCGGATAAATGCCGTCAAAAAATGTTGAATCTGTCGATGGAGGCTCACCGGAAAGAAATACCACAATTTTATCCACGACATCTACGGATTTATAATCGCTATAATCATATTCCGGTGCGATAATGCCGTATCCCACAAACACAAGCGGAAGCGGCTTTGGAATGAATGTTTGTGCGCCGGATCGATAGAGTAGATAATCGCGCTGCAATTTAAATTCGTGTTTTCTTCCTGCTGAAAAAAGGGTCAATAGGGAATTCGGTAACGGACGGCTGCCATGCATTGGGACCGCCTGAAAATAGGTACCGTTGTCTCCGTACGGGCGTATTTGATATTTACTCAATTGCGCTGCAATGTAATTCCATGCCTTCCTTTCCCCAAGAGTACCTGTCGCCCGTCCGAGAAGGTCATCGCTTCCAAGATAAGATGTATGACTTTTCAGTGAATCAATTGAAATGATATTCAAATATTTCTTCAGATATAAATCCTGTGAATAGCAGTTCGCAGTATAAAAAATGGCAAAAATCAACAACCGGCTCAGGATCGAAGTGTTATTTCGGATCAAATATTTCATGAATAATAATAACAGTTTATTTATGAAATGTCAAGTAAAATCTGCTATTTGCTTTTAGCTATTGGCTGTTAGCCATTGGCTTTTAATAGCTAAAACCCGACTGCCAATAGCTGAATACAAAATTAACTCAAATATCATTTGGCGTTAACAAATTTGTAACATCACATCTCTAAATTACGCATGTCAAATTTTTAACACACAGGTGAAATTTATAAATCAATGATGAGAGGTAAAACAATGAAAAAGCATTTCAAAAATGTTTTCAAAGGAGCGTTATATCCTGCTCTGATCTTATTTTCTATTCTGCTGATCTTTACCACTGGCAGCATTTACGCGCAAAGCAAGGGTAAGATTTCCGGTAAATTAGTTGATTCGCAAACCGGAGATCCGCTGATTTACGCGAATGTTAAATTGGAAGGCACTTCTCTTGGTGCAGCTTCCGATTTGGAAGGTAATTATATCATCAATGCAGTCCCTCCCGGAAATTACACATTAATCGTTCAATATATTGGCTATACAGCGACAAAAATAACTGACGTGCAAGTGATTGCCGGCGAAGTTACAAAAGTCAATGCATCGCTATCGCCGGAAATTATAGAAGGCGAAGAAGTTGTCGTAACGGCAAAAGCCCTGAATAATACTGAGGCTTCCTTGTTGAAGCACCGTCAAAAAGCATTGGCTGTAAGCGATGCGATCAGTGCTGAGGCGATTTCGCAGGCAGGCGCCGGCGATGCGGCAGAAGCTGTAAAGCAGATTACGGGCGCATCCGTGGTAGATGGCAAATATGTGTACGTCCGCGGTCTGGGCGACCGGTATACGAGCACCCAGTTGAACGGCGCTTCGCTGCCGAGTACTGATCCTTATAAGCGCTCCGGCTCCATCGATCTGGTTCCGACGAATCTGATCGACAATATCGTTACAGTGAAGAGCTTCACCCCGGATAAACCGGGCGATTTTTCCGGTGGAACAGTGGATATCAAAACAAAGGATTTTCCTGAAAAATTGAAGATCGATTTCTCCACCTCGGTTTCTTACAATACGAATACGACATTCAACGACGGCAGAAACACCATCGGCTACAGTGGCGGAGATCTGGATTGGCTGGGAATCGATGACGGCTCCCGCGATGTGCCGGATTATGTCGAACGAAATGGTGTTCCTTATTATGATAATTCATCTTCTGACAAATTGCGGCAGCTATCACAGGCGACCAAAGTTTTCAATCGTCAGATGTGGACGGAAAGCATTACACCGGGAATGAACCAGAGCTACTCGCTGTCAATCGGAAATCAGGTAAATCTGTTGAACAGACCGTTCGGATTTATCGGAAGCTTCACATATAGCAACAGCTACTCGGCATATGATAACGGTCGATACAATGCCTGGAATTTGCTGGAAGATTCATCAAAAGTTCTTAACAGGCTTTACAATTACAATCATTACAAAACAAATCACGAGGTGCTGTGGGGGACATTGCTAAAAGGCTCTTATAAATTATCCAGCAGCGATATCGTGAGCTTTGATTTTATTTACAATGTAAATGGAACCAGCAGCGCTGACTATTACGAAGGTAATTACGAATACGACAAACTGGATAACAACGACCTGCATCAAAACCACGTGCTGGGATTTAATGAACGGCGTTTAACATCGCTGCAATTCAACGGCGACCATCAGTTTGAAAGCTTGTTAGGGCTGCGGTTGGACTGGAAAGCTTCTTTTGCGCAGACAAAACAGGACGAGCCGGATTTGCGATATTTCACTACATATTTAAAAATTGATGATGACGGGACAACGCCTGGTGTTTTCAATAATCTGGTGCCCCAGCGTTATTATCGATATTTGAATGAAGATAATAATGAATTCTCGGCGAATTTTTCTCTGCCGTTCAAACAGTGGAACGGACATAAATCTACTTTGAAATTCGGTGCTTTGTATTCGGATAAAAGCCGGGAATTCGATGAAGTAAGTTATAGCTACAGCGGATACAACGGCTATTACGGTGATCCTGAATCCTATTTCTCCGATTCGAATATGGAGCCGGATTCTTCCGTAGTTGTGATTAATGGCGTGGAATGGGTAACACGTGATCTCGATCTGTACATCGAAGAAGGCGATATTGGCGCCAACGATTACAGCGGCGAAAAAATCGTGAATGCTCAGTACCTGATGGTGGATTTGCCGCTAACAGCAGATTTGAGATTCATCGGTGGCGCACGTTATGAGAGAACAGATATGGAGCTGATCAGTGCAGACCACCGGAAGGAGAACGGAAAAATTTCGACAAAGGATGTGCTGCCCTCGATCAACTTTATTTATTCTTTAGCAGAAGATATGAATCTGCGGCTGAGTGCAACACGGTCGCTGGCACGCCCGACGCTGCGGGAGCTGGCGCCATACGCATCGTATGACTTTGTCGTTGGGTTTACGGCAATTGGTAATCCCGAATTGAAACGGACTTTAATTGATAATTATGATATTCGCTGGGAATGGTTCTCCCGTCCGGGTGAAATTTATGCAGTGAGTGCTTTCTACAAAAATTTCCAGGATCCTATTGAGCGGGCGTTCATCGTATCCGCGTCGAACAGGGAAATCACCTGGAAAAATGTGGATGAAGCAAAAACAATGGGCGTTGAATTCGAGGTCCGTAAAAAACTGGATATTATTTCACCACGGCTGAGAAATTTCATGGTCGGCTCGAACTTATCACTGGTTCATTCCGAAGTCCAGATTCCTGCTGACGAATTAGCACTCATTCGGATCAAGCGTCCCGATTTCAAAGGCACCCGCGAACTGGAAGGTCAATCGCCTTTTCTGCTGAACTTCAATCTGGGTTATGATAACTATGATAAAGGTATATTCTGGAACGTGTACTACAATGTGTTCGGCGAAAGACTTTCAGAGGTATCCAAAGACGGGACGCCGTTTGTTTACGAACAACCGGTAAATACATTGAATGCGAATTTCAGCATGCGGATTACCAATAATATTAAATTCAAGCTGTCCGGCAAAAATTTACTGGATGCGGAATTTAAGAAGACCCACGAATATGAAGGTACTGAATATATTTTCAGAAACTACACCAAAGGTCGCACCTTCTCGATGGGATTTGCATACAGCTTATAAATCCTGATTGAGACAGCGTATAGTTGGTTGAAAATACTTCATTTTTGTGAGTCACTGTTAAACAATCATGGTGCAGCTTCATGATGATTCATCGAAATTACAAGTTACAAATTGAATTCTGTTCAGGAAACATCTGTTAATCCGGTTCCGCACCTTGTGCTGGCGGAACCGGGATCGCCAACAGCGTGAGTTCCTGGCTGTAACACATTTTTAATTAATTAACATTTTCATTTATTTGGAGGAAAAAAATGAAGTATTTGAAACCACTTTTAGTGCTGACAATATCGGTCATGCTATGTTCGACGGTATTTGCAGCAACTGATGATTATCTGGAACAAGTGAATTACAGAGGCGCATTCGGCGCTTCTAACTGGGCTGCGGGCTGGTCGGCAATGTCCGAATACGGATTTTTCGCATTGGGAACAGCCGAGCCGACAGAAGTCGTTACTGTTACTGATGCAGACATTGCTCCCGGCGAAACAGTCCACTGGACTGCTGACAAGGTCTGGTTATTGGACGGTCGCGTTTTTGTCGATGAAGGCGCTGTTCTGATCATCGAAGCAGGAACCGTAGTCAAAGCCAAACCGGGTCAAAAAGAAAATGCCAGCGCATTGATCGTTGCCCGCGGTGGCAAAATTTTCGCCGAAGGTAATCCTGAAAAACCGATTATTTTCACTTCTGAAAATGATGATTTAGCCAATCCCACCGTACCCCCGGCAACTGCAAAAGGCTTGTGGGGCGGTGTGATCCTTTTAGGTAAAGCACAAATCAATCATCCCAATGGCGAAACCAACATCGAAGGTATTCCCACGACCGATCCCCGCGGTATGTACGGCGGCGACGATGACGACGATTGCTCTGGTGTGCTGCGTTACGTCTCCATCCGTCACGGTGGAACCGAAATTGGTGAAGGAAACGAGATTAACGGTCTGACCATGGGTGGTGTTGGACGTGGAACCACTATTTCGTATGTCGAAGTATTTGCAAACAAAGACGATGGCTTCGAATGGTTCGGCGGCACAGTGAATGGCGACCACCTCGTGGCTGCTTTCTGTGGCGATGATGCTTTTGATATTGATGAAGGTTTGAGAAATAAATTGCAGTTCCTGTTCGCCATTCAATCTGATAGCACCGGCGATCATTGTGCAGAGCACGATGGCGCACCGGAATCCAGCGTGGCAACAGCTTCCCCGTTATCCTACACAGTTGCATATAACGTAACTTATTTAGGCGGCGGAATGAGCGGATCCAATGGCGACCGTATCATGAGACTGCGTGAGAAATTCGGCGGCGCTTAT
>WJJN01000341.1 GCA_014729735.1 Candidatus Zhuqueibacterota bacterium | reverse complement strand
TTTCACAAGCTGGAGAATCGCATCCAGCATTCTATTTTTGAAAATGAAAAGCTGCTGCGCGAATACGACCGCCTGAATCAGGAGCTTATTCAAAAAGATAATATTCCCGAACAATACATTCGAAATTATAGCTGGCTGAAAGATCGCATCGTGCCGCAGAAATATCCGCACGATTTTTACCGGCTCGGCGACACGAACCAGAATCTTTATAAACGCGAATTCGTGTGGAACGGTCCGCTGATCGAAAATATGGGCAAGATGGCTGCCGGCGATCTGTCCATGCTGGACTTCAAAAACGTGAACGGAACCGGGCTGCTCGGGGACGGCTTCGATGTGATGAAAATTTTATACAACAAAGATCCGATGGATATTCCCGAGCGTGAGCTGGATTCGGTGCGCACTGCGCTGCCGCTGGATAAGGATTTGATCCTCGAAGCGCCGTGGATGTTCGGCGGGAAATCGGTCGGCTCTATCGGTCTCGATACCTGGAAAGCACATGTCACTGCAGCGCGGGATCTGGGCATTCAGTACGACACCGGCGAAGGCGGCTATCCGACCTGTTTCTTTTTGAATTCCAAAGGCGAACCGATTTTCTTCACCGAAGACGAAATTCAGTTGATCAAACCATTTTTTCAAAGCGGGCGCGAATACAAAATCCGGGAGATGCAGAACATTCTGCATGAAAATGGCATTTCGGCGGAGACGCATCCCGGCATTTTCGAAAAAATCAATCAATATCCGACATTGAAGCCGTTCCAGTTTCTGGTGGTCGTGGATGAGCAGGATGAGCCGTTCGTGAGCACGGAGCTGAAAACAGGGCTGTTCGGGGTCACGAAGCAGTCCATCAAAAAAGCGCGGAGGATTGTGATTGCATACAGTCAGGGTGCGAAAATGGGTATCGGAGGTCATATTCTGGCGCAGAAGGTGAACAAGCTTGTCTCGTACTGCCGCGGCATCGAGGGGATCGAGTTGTTGCAAATCGAAAAAGTGGAAAAGCTTTTCCGGCAGCTCAAAAAATTTCAGGATTCAACCGCGCATCCATTGAAAGATGTTGCATCGAAGAATTTGAAGATACTGGAAAATGCCGAGCAGGTGAATGATGACCTGAAAAAGGCGTTGTGGAATATTCAGGAGACAGCATATCAACTGGACGCGGAAAATGATATCGATCCCATTGATTTTGAAAATGTGATCCGGTTGATCGAAGAGATCATCAAACATTCATACACCAGCATCATCTCGCCGTTCCCGTTCCACAACTGCTATTCCATCGAAGATGTGAAGGCATTTATCGATGTGGTGCGCATGCTCAATCCGAAGGCTGTCGTGTCGATCAAAGTGTCGCCGTCCATAGATATCGAATTCATCGCCGCGGGTCTGGGACGAATTGCCCGGGATAACACCGATGAAATCGTTGCGGCAAGGTTCAGCGAATGGCGGCGGGGACAGGAACAGTTATCCGTGGAAATAGCGGAATATGCGAAAAAATACGGCATGAAAATCGAGATCTGGCTGGATGGTCCCCGTGGTGGAACAGGCGCGTCGCCGAATATCATCAAGGGGCAGATGGGCATGCACATCGAATATGCCATCCCGCTGATACATTACCGTCTGGTACAGGACGGTCTGCGCAATCACGTGAAATTCATGGTATCCGGCGGAATTCGGACGTACGAAGACGTGATCAAGGCAGTAGCGCTCGGTGCGGACGGCGTCATCTGGGGCACGGCGCCGATGGTGGCAATCGGCTGCGACCGTAACCGCAATTGTCACGACGGCTGCTCGCGCGGCATCGCTACCAGCAATCTGGTGATGCAGAAATTGCGGGATGTGGAATCGAATACGCGGCAGATCATCAACGCGTTCACCATGCTGCAAATGCAGGTCATTCGGGCGCTGGCGGCGCTTGGCTTTCGGGACTTGCGGGAGCTGCGCGGTCGCTACGATAAAATTCACTGGATCGGTTTGAAAGAACGGGTGGATCATCGTTACCGCATCCGGCAGGAGGTGATCAGGGAAATCGAAAAGGATGAGCATGAATTTCAGGAACGGCTGGCGCATCAGACCGGACAATCCAACTGCGGCGTGGCAGCGGTCAATGGCACGGCGCCGATCCCGGGACATATTCTGGATCAGACGCTGCAATCCATGCGCAACCGCGGCATGGACGGTGTGGGTATCGCCAAAACGATGTGCTTTCCGGAACAGCCGGATAAATACGCCTATCGGATTTTGGTGAAAGGCGTGCTGCAAAAGGATATCGAGACACAGTTACGACAGGAATGGAAAAAATCAGGCAGAGATTTCACAGATGCGCAATTACGTCATGAAGCCCGACAGCAGACGATTTCCATTCGGACCGACTTGATGAGCAAGATTAAAACCGTTTTTCTCGATCCGTATTTTAACATTGAAAATGATGAAATGATCCGAGAACCGTACAAGCTAGATGCTGACGGGAATGAACGGGATTATCGCGAGTTCGGAAATGACGATACCGATCCCGGCGATATATTCCGATGCTATGTCCGGTTGCATCCAAAGAAGCTCGATGATTATATTCTGGCGGAATTGCTGGCATATCGCTGGTCTCGCTTCCTGCAGCAGCTTTTCCCGGAAGTCACCCGTGAAAACTATCGATCCAATAAAGTATTTATGCAGAAAGCAGAAGATCTGTGCGTGTTCAATCATTCGCTGAAGCTTTCCCGGGTGCTTTATGTGTCGTCGATTCATTCATCAGAACTGGAACGCTTCGCCGGCACACGGCTGGAGGTCGATTGTTTTGATACAGAATCGCTGCTGTCCCCGCAGTTTATCGATTGTTTAACCGCGCTGCGGGATTTTATCGAACAGCATCCGTACGAGCATCACCGGCATCGTTATATTAACAGGGATCGGAAGATCGCGGCGGTAATGTCCTGCGGCAAGAATTTCGGTCTCTGGAAAACAGCGGGCAGGGAAATTCCC
>WJJN01000036.1 GCA_014729735.1 Candidatus Zhuqueibacterota bacterium | reverse complement strand
ATATTTACCATGACATGTTGCTCAATACCCTTTATATTAAAACGATTTCCGCCATACTCGGGAATTAGGCTATCCATTATCGTGACATCTGCACCCAGAGAGACCAGCCGTCGCGCCAGATGTGAGCCAATAAATCCGAGCCCACCAGTAATTAATACAGAAGCACCGGCAAAATGATTTTCATAATGCCTGTTATTCATTATTGAATCCCAATTTTAGAAAGAATTTGAAATTTCGAATTAAATTCCTGAATCGCATCAAATATTGATTTAGTAATTTTCTTACCTGATTTAATGTTTTGAAAATGATCAGATAGTAACCGGAGAACCCGAAAATCGAGCTTCCACACATTCTTTCGCAAATCGTCGAATTGATCTGGCTGCGATTTATCCCTGGAAAATATTTGTTCGTAAAATAGTGAGATCCGCTTTTTCTTATAGAAATTCACCAAATGATGGATGCCTTTAATTTCCGGTGTTATTAAATCCTTTTTTAATTCTGAGGTCTTTTCAATATTTTCAGGGAATAACTCCATCTGCCGAAAGACAGAGTAGCCTGAACAAGGCTCGTAATCGGGCATAATATCATTTTCAATATCTGACAGCGCTTGAAAGAATTCATCCATTGAAATATCCGGCGCAAATAAAATACACTCGATTTCGTATTCGATTTTCACCTTTTTCAGAATATCAAGCGGATCGATGAAGCTGAACCCGGGTCGGATCACGATTGTTACAAAAATTTTCGAAAGTCCTGATTGTTTTAAGCGCTGCAATATATTTTCATCCAAATCTGCGGATGTCAATCTCAAATGAAATTCTGTTATTTTTTCACCAACCTGAGTGAAGTATGCTTCAATATTCTCATTGTTTTCTCTAATGCATTGAAAAATATTATCATCTAAAAAAAAGACCGGGGGTTTGTGTGCATTAATCGTTTCAATTTCAGAAATGAGCCGATTGGGTGACTTTAAAATTCTCTCGTAATCCCCCAAAGGATCAGTCAAGAGAAAACCGTTACCATGGTGCAACCGATTTGACATATATAATGGTAGACATTTTATCTCTCTTAATGATTGATAAATCGGTAACGGTAGTGCAGCAGGAGCTATATTTAGCTTTTGTGCCGGACTCATTCCTAATCGATCATCTGCTCGAAAAATAATCCCCTTTATTAATCCAATATCCGTTCCGTTTTCAATTGCTTCCAAAAGTTCAGAGTATGAAATGTCAGGTTCTCCCCGAACGACAAAATCTATCACAGGGAAACGGTTTAGGAGTTGAAATTGAAGCGCTGCTGCGCCTTTGCCAAGTGCGATCCAGGTATATAATTCCAGTTGATCTTCAAAATATTTCGACAATTCGGATAACCATTGCCAGCATCCGTAACCATCCTGTAAAACCAAAGTTATCACATCCGGCTCATAATCATCGAGCCTCTTATACATCTCCCCGATTAGCAATTCGTTGCCATCCAGTACAATATGTTCCTGTTCACATAATTTGTGAATCGCTGTTATTGCAGCAGTCTCATAAATCGTTTCACACATTTCTATATGACTGTAGCCGGGAGGTGTAATCAGCGTTATTTTCATGACAATTCCTATTTTAATGCCTTGTATATATTCAGATAAGCATTTCGCATCGATAAAAATTTTCTATCGCCAATATAAACGACTTTTCGATCGACGGGCAAGAAATCTATTTTCCAAATCTCACAATCCTTGCATGATGGAGTATACTTTTCTGGATTGGAAATATGATATTTTCGAATATTTTGATAGTGTTCTGATTCCCATATTTCTTTTAGTGATTGTTTCGTCAAATCAAAATCTACAATTTTTTGCTCTCCGTATGGTCCGAAACACAGGTGCTCGATTTTCCCTGTGTATTCAAATTGCAAAAAGGAAGTAAGAAATTGGCACGGTTTCTTCTCCGGGAAAGCCGGAAGACGATTTGGCTCTACCCAGCGAGTAATATTTGTATGATGATCGATTTCGAATAGCGACCTGATAATTAACTGGTCAACTCCCAGACCGAGCCAGAATTGAATGTACTCTTTTAATTCCTCGTCCGAATGACGTACTTTTGTCATATTCATCGATATCTGGACATTGTGTTTGTGCATCTCATTGCGCATCTCGATAAAGCTGCGGACATTTTCCACAACCTGATCATAATTCGCGCCGATGCGGATTTTTTCGTATGACTCTTTCATTCCGTCCACGCTTACAGAAATTCCTACTAAACCTGAACACCGTTCAAGAATTTCTTTTTGAATCTCTTTCGACAACAGCGTTCCGTTTGTTGTCACGGAAATTGCTTTCACATTCTTCCGCATTGCATATTCAATTAGATCGACTGCCTGCGGATGCATCAGCGTTTCGCCTTTACCAATTAAACTGAGATATGCTTTCGGGGAATATGCAAACACCTGATCTACGATATTCTTAAATACATCAAAATCGATCAACCGATTTGAGAACCCTTTTTTTTGGCATGTACAAAACCTGCATCTTAAATTGCACGCCTCGCTTACGCATATTCGAATTTTTTCCGGTGGTTCAATATAGCTCATTCCGAGATTTCAACCTTTATTTCAATAGATGATTATTTTACTTAACAGGGACGCGTAATTTTTTGTACAACAGCAAGTGCAGGAGTCGCTTCCTGGGAATTAGTCTCAGCATCCGGTACTTTCGTTCCATTGATTCATCACTGTAGAAAATGACGAAACGGATTATGTTGTCGATAGTTCTCAATTCGTCATAACGCTCCTGCAATTTGAACAAATTCACTCCCATATCCAAAAAACGCCTTATTTGCTTTTTTTTCATAAAAAGTGCCATCGGATTTTTTTGTTTCTTATTTCTGTTGAAACAAGTATTCGGATTTCTGTAAAAAAAATCATAAAAGTTCTGCAAGTCTTTCAAATCATGGGAAATATTCCATTTGTTTATCAGTGAATAATGCATTCGCCGAACTTTACAGTCTGCATAGCAACTCTCACTGACCATGATTTCGATCCGAGACGTATCCAATTTTTCAATCAATTTATAGCTTTTATTGAGCGACGGTGGAATAATCAAAATATCATATAGTTCCTGCAATTTCTTAAGATTTTCAAGTCGTCGCTCCATGATCGTGCATGATCCCATAATCTTAAACAGCGGATAGTTGTCACGCAAGTATTTGATCAATTTCGGGCTTGTGCAAATGACGCCATTCATCGCATCGTGTGTTTCCTGTAAAAAGTAATTACAATCCGGATCATCAAGATCAACATCGGTGATATGGAAATTGCTAAAAACATGAAAATACCCGATTCCCTTCGAGTTCAGATTTTTCACCCGCTTAATATAATCATCCGGCGTCATTTTCGGCACATGTAGAAATGGTCGTCCGCCCATCCATTTCAGAATATTATAACAGTCGTAAATTGATGTTACAAGACCAGGTTGTATCTTATTTAATCCGATGCTAATCCGTGCCAAATGATTATAATTAATGCCGCCGCCAATATTCCACATGCCAATGACCTGATATTACTTTATTAATTCTTCTGTATTCAATTTTTGTTGTTTAAATTTCAGCAATTCGCTTTCAGTATAATAGTCACCGTAATGCTCGAACAGGTTCTTCCAATAGCGCGGCAAATTTTTTTTCTCATTAATCCACATAGAACCTGAATGAATGCGATGATAATAAAAGGTATCTTCGAGCAGCACATATCGATAGCCAGCGATGTGTGTTCCAATACCATAACCAAGATCATCAAGTGAGCCGACATTTTCCAGATATCCGCCTACATCCTCATGAATGCTGCGATGATAGAGATAATGCCCTGAGACCGACGGACAAAATTTCTGGCAGGTGAGCACGTCTTCATAACTGATTCTGTGGTAAGTCCAGCGTAGCGGCTTGAACTCAAGACCGGTCTGTTTTCCGGGAAAATCCTTGAAAAACTGAATCACCAGCGGAGAAATCAATGCGTGTTTTCCCTGCTCTGAATAGACATCCTTTGCTTTCCTCAAAAGTCTGGCAAGAAGACCATCGGGCAGAATATTGTCATGATCCAGCGGAAAGATAAACTCGCCACTTCCTCTGGCAATGCAGCGGTTACGATTTGCGCCTTCGCTCAATGTCTTTTCGTTGCGAAAATAGGAAATGTTATCGTATTTTTCTACCATCTTCAGACATTTTTCCTGAGTATCATCTGAGCTGCAATCATCACCGATGATAATTTCATAGCTATCCAGATCCTGGCGTGTGGCGCTTTCGATTGTCTCCTGAATAAACCGCCCGCCGTTAAACGCCGGAATTATTATTGTCACTTCTACACTCATTTATTCTCCAAAATTAAAGTTCTTCAAATTCATAATATTTCCGGTAATTGCCATTCATTTCATATAATGTTTGATGACTTCCGGATTCCACTATCTCGCCAGAGTTCAAATAAAGAATTTTTTCAATGCTTTTTAAACTGTGCAATTTATGAGTTATTAACAGGACAGTTGTGTCTTTTGCAATTTCAAAAATCGTCTGATATATCATCTTTTGAGAATCCGCGTCCAGAGAAGACGTTGCTTCATCGAAAATAACAATCGGCGTGTTTTTCACAAGTGTTCTGGCGATACAAATGCGCTGTCGCTCTCCTCTGGAAATATTCGTCCCGGCTTCTCCAACAATGGTATCATATCTATGCGGCAGGCTCATTATGAATTCGTGAATATTGGCTCGCCGGGCTGCATCCTGTATCATTTCAAGAGATGCTTCCGGATTGCCCATTGCAATATTGGCGCGGATTGTGCGATTGAACAGATGGACGTCCTGCGCCACAACACCGATAATTTCCCGCAGCTTACGCAACGGGATATCTTCGATCTTATCCGGACCGACTTTTATTACTCCGTTCTCCGGCTTGACGTAGCCAAGCAGCAGATTCGTTATTGTGGTTTTCCCGCTACCGCTCGGTCCAACAAGAGCCACGAAGTCGTGTTTTTCGACATCAAATGATAATTTTTTGAATATCTTTTTGTCGTTGTATCCAAATTCAACATTCCGAAATTCGATGGTATTATATCTTTCGGATTTCAACCTGGACCGATCTGTCAATAGAAAATGTCGGTTATCTTCTTTTTCGAGATTCAATATTTCACAGGTTCTATCCAGCGACGGCAGCATATTTTGAAAACTCAAAATATAATTATAGATGCTCATCACCGGTCCGTAAAATCTGAAAATATAAAAGAAAAACGCGAATATTTGACCAATAGTAATCGCATCATCCAGATAAATATAAAATGCATAAAAGAACAGGGAAACGGGAATGATGCCCTGCGTAAAAACAGCAATTGAATTGGAAATATTATTGACAACCAGCAATTTGACAATTGAATTCAGTACTTTTTTTTGCTCCCTGCAATAATATCGCAACTCGGCGTTTTCACGATTGAAGCATTTAATGGTATAAATCCCGGAAAGAAGTTCCTGAGTTTTGCCATAAAGCTGTGCCCAAATCTCCCGAACCTTTTTGCTGTTTTCAATAATTCGCTTTGCAAATACGAGATTGTTGATAAAAAATAATGGCGATATCAAAAATGCGAACAGCGCCAGTTTCCAGTTGATCAGAAAAATCAGTACCGCGCTGGCAATTAACGAAATCATGCGCAACGCCAAATTCAAAAAGCTGTTTGGAAAAATCGGGGATAAATTATTGATGTCCTGATAAATTCGCGACAAGATATATCCGGTTTGATTCTTCTGGAAGTAGGAGTACTTAGTGTTCAAAATCGCTTTTAACAAGGCGCGGCGCATCCGATACATCACCTTCTGGTTGAAAACAATCAACAGATGCTGTTTGAAATAGAACATGATGGATTTGACGACTGTTAGTCCGACGTAAATCAAAATCAGGTTCCGAAACAGCAACATATCTTTGAAGCGAATCATGCTGTCGAGATAACGAACATAAAAATAAGGTAGAGGCAAAGTAATCGCCAATCCGAGTAATGCCAGCGCGGAAATCCAGATCAGTAACCGTCCATCCTGGCGGTAAAATCTGAATATGGTCAAAATATTTTCTTTATTCTCTTTCAGTTTCAATTTTCCAAAAGATAACATATACATCATGCCTCATGCTTTTTGACAATTTGTAAGATATCATCGATTAAAGGAACCCCTGAAAACTCGTTAAGCAAATTCGGACTTTTTTTACGGCTGACACATGAAATAAAGAGTTTATAGGTAAGTAGATAATAAACATAGCCAATTTTAAAATCTTCTCTGCCTTTTAGAAAATCCATTCTTGCACTCAGTATCTTATCATAGTAATAATTGATATATTTCTCTTTAATTTCTGAGCTTAATTGAAATGCCGGATGTTCAAGCAGATGTACCAGATCGATCTGCGGTATTCCAAAAAGCGTCAACGTCTCGAGATCGATAATTTTAAAACGATTATCATGCAATATAAAATGATGCGGTTTCAAATCATTGATTATCAACGGACTCGGAATATCCGCTTGGTAACAATTCGGATTTTTTTCCGCTGTGAAACTTAACATTTGAAGCAACAATTCCAGGATTTTTCGTTTTTCAGAATTGGGAAACTTATTGCGAAATAGATCCTGAATCCGATTTAAATTAATCATCGCCAGTTGTTTGTTATAGCCGCTCAGATCAAATTTCCTGTCGCGTCCGTGTGCACGGAAGATTGAACGTAATTCATCAAAACATCGAATACCTGCAAAATGAATTTGAATAAGAATGTCAATTGCTTCCTGAATTCTGTTTTCACGGCTGTCCATACTCTCCAGGTTGATGTCTCCTAAATCTTCTAATATCAATAATCCGGCTTCCGGGTAAAGCGCAATTATTTTTGCGACATCGATTCCATTTCGTTCGAAGAGGCGAATAATGTCTGATTCAAATTCAATACTGCCGGTAAAAGCCCGTTTTAAAATTACCTGCCGATCACTGGTACAATTCTTATACCTAATCCGGGCAACAAACGAACGCATGCTATCCCGCAGTTCAGTGACACTTGTGATGTCATCTGTCTTTAAATGCATGGCATCGACTAAAGCTTCGATCGCCTGAAATTTTGGGTACTTTGTCCGCATATTTTAGTGACCTTACATTGTTTCCATAGGGATGTTCGGAACATGATCTTCGCGTCCGATCTCGAGCTTCTCTGATTCCTCAATGTCCATCGGATCAAATTTTGCCAGGAATTTCTCATACGTTTTGATAATCGATTCACGGAAATTTTCTATAAATTTATCTTCTTCCTCTTTGCTCATCACACCATGTTCCTCCTCCCGTTTCAGAAGATCACCATACTCGTGCAACATCAAAAAATGCAAATCATCCTGCATTTCCTTGACGCGATCCTGCACATACTTTTTACTTTTTTCTTCTTCAACCCGATCGAGAAGCTGTTTTGATTTTTTCGAAAAATCGCTCAGACAATCCAAAATTGTTGATTTCATCCGAAAGCTCAATTGCCGTACCTGCTCTGCTCTTTCATCTCCAATCGTGTACACATATCCGAATTCATCCTTGATATAGTCTCCATTTTCATCCTTATCGAGCAAATTACGCTCAATAGAATAATCCACTAATGATGTACTATCGTATATTTCCAGTCCCTTGGCTAAAAAATACACGAAGGTATAACTACGATGTTTATCCATTCGACTCTTGATAAACTCATAATTATTCTTTAGCTCATCCAGTTTGGTTAGAGGATCATAATTTATGAATCCGTATTCGGGTTTCATTTTCAGATCATCTAAAATTTCGATTGCCCTTAGATTTTGCTCAACTGTCAATTTACGGTTGAACATATCAAGGGAACGTTGATTCATGGAATCGATTCCCAGGAAAACACCGAATGCGCCGCTCTTTTTGAGATGCGCGAAGAGTTCATATTCCACATCATTAGGACGACAGGCGAAAATGTATTTAATCTCAAGATTTCTTTTCAAAATCTCATCAGCGATTTCTCTGGCTCGTTGCTTTCCCTTTGATCCGGGACCCATGAAATTATCATCGTCAATGCCTACATATTTTACCCCGTATTTTTTCACCAACAGCTCCATTTCATCGACCACATTTTTAGCACTGCGAGCTCGCCATTTTTTTGGATTTGGATGTTGAGCATAAAAAACATTCATACTACAATATGAACAATTGCCATAACATCCGCGACTGGTTATCATGTAGCAACGGTATCCTTTATGAACAATATGCAGCGGTAAAAACTCCCTTGTCGGAAAGGGAATCGTATCGATATCGTCGATCAGCGGTCGCCCCGGATTCAATTTTATTTTGCCGTCTTCTTTGTAGGCAATTCCCTGAATATCTCGCCAGTCTTCGCCACTACTCAACCGGTCGGCAAGCTCCTTAATCGTCAATTCACCTTCCCCGCGCACAATAGAATCGAGTGCCGGCGTTTCATTCAGGACTCGTTCATGACTCAATGTCGGATAATGACCGCCGGCGACAAAGTGTGCATCGATGCCATTCTCTCTAAGTTTCATCAACATTTCGCTTGCCAAGTGCGCCGCCCGTTCATTAATTGAAAAACCGATCATTTCATAATTTCCGCGTTTCACGGTTTTGATAAATTCATCGTACGTCATGCGATGCATTCCCGGATCCATAATCGTAACATCATGTCCTGCCTCTCGCAAAACTGCACAGATGTACTGCACGCCTAAAAATTCTCGCCACAGTCCTTTGAATTTATTGTCTCGAATACCATACGGACAAACCACTAACAAAATTTTCACTGTTCTCTCCCCTTTTTGCTGTGTTATAAATCAATTTTAATATTTTTCAAATAACTTCGATGTTCGCATATTTTTTGATGCAATTTCTCGTCAAATTCACTCATTTGTTCATTGGAGATATTCCCCTGTTCCACCATATCAATGAGTTCTCCAAACGATTGAATCGCAAACTGATTTAAATCGTACTTCATTACCTGGAGTTCCTTCACCCTTGCAACATGACCGTTCAACTTTGCAGAAACTGTTCGAATCTCTTCGTCGATCATTTTCGTTTTCGGAGCGAGCTTGCTTGTCACGAGTTCTGCCAAAAAAGCCACCTTCGGATTTAAAAATCGATAGGATTGATAAATTCCACTCGGATTTCTTTGCAATAAGCTCCTGGCGTGTAGTTTCTTTTCAAGTGATGTACCCCGATACACTTCCAGAATTCCATAAAGCAGATTATGAGAAAAATGTATTCCTTTTGATTTTGTTTCTTTCAGATATTCTTTAAAAAATTCCAGATTTTGTCTAATACCATCCAATGTTGAAGCAATTTCAAACATGATAAAACCCGGTTCACATCGGATTTCCAAATCCATCAGGGTTTTCATTGCCTGCCAATTTTGCTCTCGAGTGAGACCTTTGTTGAAAACTTTCAGCGAACTCTCATTCATTGCTTCGATGCCAAGGAAAACGATTTTCAACCCTGCTTTTTTCAGTTGAGCAAATAATTCCCGATCAATATCATTTGCTCGGCACATGATTGTGAATTGGATATCCGGACATCTTTTTTGAATTTCATCTGCAATTTCATACGCGCGCTGGCGACATCTCGGAATCCCGCCAATGAAGTTATCATCCCAAAAACGGAAATAAGATATATCAAAGTCCTTTGATACTTTGCACAACTCGTCCACAAAATTACCGGCGCTTCGTCCGCGCCATTTTTTGCCTGAAAAGAGCTTGTAAAATGCATTGCTGCTACAGAATGAACAGTTGCCAAAACAGCCTCGGCTTGAAAGAATGCTCGGAGCGTTTTGACAACGAAGTCGAAGGTATTCGCTTAAATGATCTCGCCTCGGAAATGGCAACTGATCCAGTTCATCGACAAGTTCTCTTGAGGGCGCTTCGATCACCTTTTCCTGATTGTGATCATAAAATGAAATACCTCGAACATTTTCGACTTCCTGATTATTTAGCAACCGTTGACATAATTCCAAAAACGTAAACTCTCCCTCACCGCGAACAATAAAATCAATACTATCGTTTTCCCTGAGTATCTCCTGATAACAAAAAGTAGGATAATAACCACCTAGCACAATACGAACATCAGGACAATAGCGACGGATATGTTTCGTCAACACACTGGTTGTTGAATGAGTGACCTCCACATCTGTTATTCCGACAATTTGCACATCATTTTCATTTATTTCCGAAATCAAGCGAGATAAGTTGAAGTCCGGTAACCGGGTATCCACAATTTTACATTCAATCCCATGTTTCAGCAACATGGCGCCAAGATATGCCGTCCCCAGATGTTCTCCTGCCCTTGTGGATTCCGCGCCGATCCACTCCGGCGCCGATGGAATAATCAATACAACATCCATTCAAATTATCTCCGTTATGCTGACAAATCCCCTGACTTCATTACTCAGGAAGATTTATCTGAATATCATTTAAAAGCGATGGTTTCAACTGATTTACGCTTGACAAACAGTGTCTTGTGAAATATTCTTTTGCCAGATGCAATTCCTTTTGCTGATAGTACATTTCACCGAGATGGTGATAAATTTTAACGTACAGCGCCTGGTTTTCATCAGTCAATGAATATTTTTCCAGTAATGCTTTAAAACGACCAATCGAATATTCGGTTTTGCCGGTTTCTTTTAATGAGAGCGCGTATAAAAACTCCAACACAAAATTTCGCCGGTTATCGCCCATAGATTCCAGCAGATTCGATATTTCAGCGTATCGATTTTGGCGCAAAAGCATTTGGACAATCAGTGTTTTCTTTTTAGTCTCATTCATCTGTACATCGGAAAGACTATCCAGCAAATCTACGCATTTCTGATAATATTCTTTTGCCATTTCCCGAAATCCTATTGAATAAAAATGTTCGAAACGATAGAAAAGTTGGGCTGCCTTGTTCAACAAAATTGTAAGTTCTTCCAGTGCCTCAGTACAATAAGTTGCAAAAAAACGCTTCATTATGTAATTCCGGGTTTCATTGCTCACGTGAACACGATCAAGACTGAAATACTCCCACCCCCGCAACTCATCAATGACAATCTCATAGCTTGGAAAATAATGCACATCATCATGCAGTTTATAAAAAACATCCGCCGCAGCTCGCATATTCGCCTTTGACGAGCTATTCACGACGCGATAATCTTCATTGCTTTTCCCGAATTTGTAAATTTGCGGCGATACAGTAACAATGAAGTGTTTAACTTGACTTTCGCTTTTCATTATCTCCCGAATTTGTTCCAGACATTTTAAATTGTCTGACATTGATAACCGGTCTTCTAATAACAGGGATTTATCAAGATGATTTGTATTCGTCACGATTTCATTTGTTGATTTTAACCTTAATACATCCGAAGTGCCGAGTGTTATAATGCATATTTCAGCCTGTTTAATATTTTCCCAATACTTCGACTCCCTGGTGCGAGCACGTTCCAGAAATTTATCTGAATAAGCAGCAGGAAAATAGAGATTTGAATAGCGGACAGTTGTCAATTCATTCGAATTTAACGGAATCAGATCATGCTCTTCTAAATACTTGCCTTTTACATAATTATTTAGTATATTCTGAACCGAATGTACATTGTATTGTACACCGAATTCCATGGAAACAAGATTGTCATTATATTGGCGAAGAGTCTGATAAATATTAAATGCAAAGCAACTCCCAAAAGTGACTGCTTTTGTATTGACATCGACAAGTGGCTTGCGTTGAATATCTATGGACTCAAATTTTCCGAACATGAAATGCTCCTTTTAAAAACTTGCAAGGACGTGGATCTTCTGATTGTTTTATCTGTTACGCGGTGTAGCTAATTACTACTAGTAGGGCCATGCCGTGACAACGATTTCACCGACAACGGTACCTACGACTGTAGTAACGATAGTTGCGCCAATATCAACGGCGGCAGCCTCCATCAAGTACACGTTTCCTTGAGCAGAGTCAAAGAACGGGGAGTACTTGTTGGTTCTTTTTTTCTTCAAAGATACCACAGCTTCCGGTTTTTTGAAAATAGATGTGCTCATGCTGTCACCTCCTTTCGTAATGGATTTCAGAAAAATCCTTCGTCCTTGCAATTTTATTAAAAGAAAACCGAGCTAACGATTTTCCTTTTTCTTTCTAGACTGATTTACAATTGGTAAGACGATAGCCAAAACCACCGCCAAAAAGAACGTCGTTTGCCATTCAAATTTTCCCTTCGAATGTACTAACAGGTTGTAACCATACACAATTAGGGCATTCATAATTAAGACAAGCACGAAGGTAATTCCGAAATCTACGAAAAATTCTTTCATCTTCATGTTGTTCCTCCCTTTTAAACGGTTTTAATTATTATGGTTATTTTCATGAAGTAAATTATCAATCCCCCGAACTTTCAAGTTCCTGATATTTAGATAAATCCACTTCAATCACCGAATCGATATTATTTTCAGGACACCATAATTTCAGCCCGGATTTCGGATCAAGTTCAATCAAAACGCCCTGTTCGTCTTTCATCGCCTCCTTACCAATCACAAGCCCGGTATAAAGAAGATTATCTTTAGTGTTTAATACAATCCGTTTTTTATCCACGATAGTTACCTCATTTTTCGTTATTCGTCAAGACTACTGCCCCAGATCACCCGCTCGATATCCGCATAAATAGTCTGGCACAGCGTATCCTTTTTACTCAAATCACTTTTTACATAGAAACTGCTCGCTCTGCAACCACGGTCACATAACTGTTCCAGATAGCAGTCAGCGCATTCTTCCGGCGTCTCGTGCCGCATTGGTCTGTATTTTTCAAGACTTACTTTGTAAACGTTTTGAAACCCTTCTTCTAATATGTTGCCAAGATTAAATTCACTACGATGCAGAAATCGACAGGGATACAAGTTACCATCAACATCAACACTCAACTTGGTCACACCTAATCCGCATGATTTACCTTTCGCTCCATCGAAAAATACATCTGTCGCGTCAATACCTGTGGCTTTTAACAGCACCAGTTCCAGACCGACCCCCCGGGTAATGCTCTGATCCAGTTGTTTGGTGATCCACTGTTTAAATCGTGCTCCGATTTTGGTATAAAGCGCTGCGAATTCTTCATCCGATAGCATTTTGCTCTGGTCGATATTTTGATTGAGTGGAAATACACGATTAATAATCAATTCTTTCAATTTGTACTTGTAAATAAAATCAATCATTTGCGGAGATGAGTCCACGTTGGATTTATCCGGTGTATGACACACTCCCATGGTCTCAAACCCGAGTTCTTTCAACATCTTAATTCGAGAAACTACGTCATCAAAGGAACCTGCGCCTCTTATTGCATCATTTACGTCAGCCGTAGGACCATCGAGCGAGATAATCAGGCGATCCAAATATTTTAGCAGATCCTCGAAAAAGGATTTATCTCCCCTGGTCAAATTCGTCATGATCGTAACACGATGACCGGATTCCTTGGCGATTCGGCAGATGTCTATTATATCATCACGCAATAACGGTTCTCCACCAGTCAAGATGATGTTTGTCGGATTGATCAGGCTGATTTCGCGAACAATCTTCCCGAAATTAACCTGTGACATTTCCTTTACTTCCGAGACAGCGGATTTTCGATTTGGACAGTACCAGCAAACAAGATTGCACTCATTCGACAGATGCAGAGAAATGTCCACGATCGCTTCTTCCTCTTTCGCACTCGCTGCTTTTACTGATGAATCTTGTTGAGCGCCGTTATCCGAAGCGAATAGTATTTCTTTATCCAGACACTGGCAAACAAAATCGTTGATGCTTTCCTTGATCAATGAGGGGTCGATTTCAAAGATCTTTGCGTTGTGTTCCACAATTTCATCGAAATTCATCGATCCATCGCACTGGTCGAAAATAAATTTTCCACTTTCGTTAGTCCTTAACCAGCTCGTCTGATCATGATTGATCAATAAAAAATGGTTATTTTTTTCGATAATGCTGATGTGCGGATTTTTATGTAACTTCTTCTGAGTATCCATATATAATTCTCCTGACAATTATATGCTGTTAGTTCTATTCCCACAGGCTTGTGACATAAGACACATAGCCCATTTTTTCCAGGTCATGAATAGTTGCAATTACTTTTTCTTTTTCAATCTTTTTTTGTGCACAATTGTCAACGATATCCTGAATGCTATTTTTCTCATCGATTAAATTCCAAATATAACTCGCTGATTTGTTCAGGATACACTGGCTATTTGTGCCAAGTATGATTTCTCCGGTTTCTTTCGAATCCCAGAGATATGTTGTTTTGCAAGGCACTTTTGATAACTCAATCATAATTAATCCTTTCGCTTTTGTTTGCTAAGTTGTTTGTACCGGTCTGTTTTTTTCTCTGAATTTCAAAACATAGCGGTGCAAATCATCACGAGTCAGATGTTTTGTATCCATAATTCCCTGATACAGGACATATTGATTCCAATCATAGGTGTGAATTTTTAAACCGAGTTCATCGGCATGATCAAATTCAAAGGTTCCGGGAAATGGCGTGTTGATACCAACTTCAACACTCGCACCATACTCCTTCTGTATATAATTTGCAAAGTCGATTGTCCTTTGCACTGTTTCATGTGTATCAAGCGGGTGCCCTATCATAAATCCGCAATGGACGCGATATATACCAAGTTCCTTAATCCACTGTAATACTTGCTCAACTTTTTCGAGTGTAATATTTTTATTGATGCTGTCGATAATTTCCTGCACCCCGCTCTCGATCCCAATTTGTACGGATAACAGCCCAGCTTCCTGCATTTCTTTAAGCAGGTCCTTTGTCAATACATCGACGCGGGACTCGCACCAAAATTTGAGCTTGATTCCGGCAGCTTTGATCATTCGGCAAATTGCCCGCACCCGCGCCGGAGATGCCGTAAATGTATCTTCAGCAAAATTTAGCTTGGAAATTTCGCCATGCTTTTTATGGAGATAATATATTTCTGAAAAGACACTCTCCGATGATCGGCGACGATATTTTTTGCCCCACATCGCACGGGATGAACAATAAATGCAATTTCCAGGACATCCGCGGCTGCTGTTTATCGATGGTTCATAATAATCGGAATTATCCTGCGCCCGGTCATACAGAGGCAGCACATCCAGATTTTTGATGGGATTACGTCTGGGATTGATTTGTACTTTCCCCTGTTCATTTTTAAATGCCAATCCCTTAATGGCAGCCAACGGGAACTGATCCGGATAGTTGAAATGCAGCATAAGCTCAAGCATCGTCACTTCGCCTTCACCAATTACAGCGAAATCGATATATTCATTACCAAGAAATTCATCGGCTGTAAAAGTTGCAAACGCGCCACCGACTAAAATTTTTATTTTTGGATTGATCTCGCTGGTAAATTTTGCCAATTCCAGCGCATGTCGATAGCTCTCTGCATAAACGCTAATACCTACAACATCGATATCATTTTTCACAATAATGTCACGATATGTGTCTCTTGTATATGTGACTGAATTTTCACTCCTGTTTGCTGAAAAGTCTATTACCCTGGTATTGGGAAAGCCATTCATTCTTAGATATGAGGATATGGATAGTATTCCAATGGGAGGAATACGAGTTAGTTTGTAGTTTTTCTTATTGGCATACCATTTCGACGTCGTCATCTGAACTAGAAGTACATTTTTTATTTTTTTCATGACCTCCGAATCCCTTTTTCTATTTATAATATGTTCAGGCTCTGTTCAATTCGTCGCGATAATTTTAGAATATCATCCTTCTGCCGATGTGTATCTATTATGAATCGCAGATATGATTTATCCTTTGTGTAGCAAATAATTCTACGCTGAAAAAAATTACCACTTTCCGAAAGATCAAGCAGCATTGAGAATCCTTTCAAATTCGACAGATTTGATTCACTTTCATCAATTATTTTGACCGGCATTTTTTGAGATTTCATTCTTTGTACAGATTCCAGAATGATATCACGGGCATTAAGTCCCATTTTATTTTTCCGGACATCGAGAAAAACCTGTGGTTCTTTTGTTACATCGACGTCCTCACCTATCATACGATTTATCATTATTCGAATTGATCGTCTTCCCCGCGTAATGGACGTGAATTCCCATTCTTCCGGCACATCATAGCTGAATCCGATTTCTTCATCTGTAAATGTTCTGGGATAGGATTCCAGCAGAATATCAAAGTTATTCAAAATGTTCACAAAATCTTCCATCTGCTTCCGCTTGCTGGTATCAACTAATGCCATTTCCATTAAATAGACATTATCCCGTTTCATAAAACAATAGTATTTCAATAATCCCTGTTCCTGACTTATAACTGTTTCGTACCCTTTGTTGCCTCGTAAATTAAAATAACCCGCAGAAAGCACATCGCCTTTTTGCCGATATGGTTTGTTCAACTTTGTAATTAAAATTCGCGGAGTTGTGTATTCTTTCCGTTTCCAGCATTTGATCGTCAGTGAATTCAGTGATTTTGGATTCTCGAAAATAACGTGTGACAGTTTCAGTGACATCGAAATCACGTTCTTTTTCCATTGATGCGGAACATAAACTGTATACTTGAACAAAGCGTCTTCATGTTGTTCATAAATCGATTTTAACACATCCCCTTCTTTTTTAACATCCACATGGACTTTATTTCCATAAATCTTCACATGCAAGAAATGATGATAAACTCCTTCATCCACGTTTTCCAATAGCGGAGCCCCGGCACCACCGGATATATACTGTGTCATATTCTTGTAAGTGCTTTTACTGAATAGATGCAAATGTGAACAAAAAACCGTTTGCACATTATAAGTCTCAATCAATTTTAACAATTTATTTCGAAACTCCCGACTCATATCCAGAGGATGCAGATACAATTCGGGTCGCTGTACAATCGGGTAATGTGCAAAAAGGCTGATGGTTTTATAATGAGACGAATCTTTTAGCAAATTTTCAAACCATTCAATTTCCCGATTAAGAGAATCCTCGTTCGTTTCCACATTATCGAAAATGATGAACAGATGCTTTTTTACAACAAACGAATAATAGCGTTTTCCTATTTCCTTTTTGTACTGAGAATGGCTTAGTTCATTCCAGAACTCGTGATTACCCGGGACATAATGCTTTTTCGCCTGTACTACATCGAATATATCGTGAAAGTCTCTCCATTGCTCATTCAAAACAGAATCATCATCCGTCACACTAAAAATCATGTCCCCGCCATGAATGACAAAATCAGGATTCAACAAATTTATTTCCCTTACCAGACGTGAGAAAACAGCCGGTTGCTCGCCACCTGCAGTCGCAGGTCGGTTGTCACCAATGAATACAAATGACACATCCGGTTGCCCGTTTTGACTACAACGTAAGAGCATCAGACTTGCAACAATAAACAAGTTCAAGATAAGTGCTATTCGATTTTTGTAATGCATACAGTTATCCTTACAGAAATTCAATTCTATTTAGTATGGGACCGTTAAAAACTTTTTATGTTAAATATAAAAACAGAAGCAACAAGAAAAAGCATGTTATAAAATATGAGTAAACATATATCCCACAAACACATATCAAGTGAAACAGATAATGGATTTTTGTAATTTTGATTGAATGTAGTCGTTTTAGACAGGTTAATTTTATCTAATTGACTAAGGGGGGCTCCGGTCGACATCTTTTTATTTACATAATTCATAAATTCAGATTGAAACAAATCCAGGCGATTCATAAATCGATTTTCTGAATTTATGTCTGTGTTCGAGAGTATTTGTACGCATGATTGATACGCACTGGTTGGGGAAATTCTGGCAATATTTTTTGCCAGTGTTAGAAAACTTTGCAATTTGTTATCATAATCGATTTTAATATTTTTTTTATCAGAATAACTCTCTATTAAAAGTTCCTCTCGCAAATTAGCAACCCATTCTTTCGAGGGGCGCTCATGGGTTTCGTTATAATATTCTTTTATCCGATTTATGGCATTTTCATTACATTGTTTATTAATATTGAATAATCGTATTTGCATTTCCGAGATCGATGGTGGTGATTTAAAAAGTTCAATAAGATATGGTACACTATAAGGAATAACAATAGTAAAAAACATCCAGATAAGCATACCACTTAACAACGCGATATTCGAAGATGAAAAAATGCTCGATACAAGTAGGCAGCATAGAATGAAAACGGAAATAAATGTAAGAGAAATCAGATAGATCAATAGAATTCTAAGCCATTCCTCGGTCATAAAAGATGCCTGGAGCTCAATAATAAATATCAGCGTCGAGATTATGAACGATATTGTGAAAGCTGCACCCAGTGTCATGAAATTGCCAAGGTACTTCCCCAGAATGTATTCATATCTGGATAGATTGAAAGAAAAATTGAGTTTAATCAGGCTATTTTCTTGCTCTTTAGCGATTATATCATATGCACCTAATATCACAACCAGGCTTAACACAAACTTAATCAAGAAAAGAATGTCAAGCGAGCCATTCAATCCGACGAATGGATTACGTTCATGATCGCTTCCGCCCATGGGCGTAATTTCCATGATGTTAACTTTATAAATTCTGCTTTTCACGGATTCCATACCACTTGCAAATATGCTCATCGGTTCCGGTGGTCTGTCGATCTTCATTCCGTAAATTGCTAACTGATCGAATGAATCCTGAAGCTCTAATTCCTGGAGATGGCTTTTCTTATTGTTAGCATAATCCCGCATTTTAGAATTGAATTGAACAACCATCGAATAGGAACCAACAATGAAAATCAACAGGCACAATAAAGCTAACAAATTGAATTTCAATGACATCATATTAATACGGATTTCATTTTTTGCAACAGCCCAGATCATGAAAAATTCCTTAAGTATAAATTAGGCGGCAGTTTTCTGGTCAATATATTCTATATAAATTTTTTCGAGATTAATCGATTCAATTTCAGATCGCGTGATTTCGCGCAATAATTTTCCGTCATTCATGATACCGATTTTATCGGCAATCGCCCGCGCCCGAAAAATATCATGGGTGGTCATAAAAACAGTCTTTCCCTCTTCTCGAAATTCACACAATAAATCTAAAAATTCTTTCCCGCTTTTCGGATCCAGCCCGGATGTGGGTTCATCTAGAAGAATCAATTTTGCTTGTTTTAAAATTGCAATCGCAATACCGCATTTTTGCCGCATCCCTTTTGAATAGGTTTTCAACTTTCTATGGCATTGTTCTTTGGTTAAGCCGACACGATTTAGTATCTGATTCATCTCATCAAATCTAATCTGCTTCTTACCCGCCAGTTCAGCAAAAAATCCCAAATTTTGATATGCATTCAAATTTTCATATAGCATAACATTTTCCGAAACATACGCCAAATTCCTTTTGGCATCTAAAGGATTTTTGACTACATTAATGTCATTCACCCAGATTTCACCAGAGGTTGGTTCAATAAAGTTCAAAATGAGGTTAATTGTCGTGGTTTTTCCTGCGCCATTTGCACCGAGCATCGTATAGACCTCTCCCGAAGCGACCTCGAGATTGAGACCATCTACAGCTCTAACTGTGGAATTAAATATTTTTGTGAGATCTGTAATCCGAAGCATAAATCCCCCTGAAGAACCCTATCTGCGGCTAATTCGTATACCGAACACGACAATACCTACAATCATTCCAATGAGTAAAAGTGCAAGAAAGATGCTTCCCCAAATATTGGCTGCTGAGATAATATGGATGCGAACGATTTTTTCTTCAGATTCAACCATTCGCATATTGGAAATGGACTCTGTTCTGATCTTGACCTCATAATCACCGACTGTTACATTTTCCGGCGGAATAAATTTCAAAGCAACCATCTTCTCTTTATCCGGCGGCAAACTATCAATCAAGTCCGGTTCGATTTCTGAAATCCAATTTAACGGATTATCTGTTTTAATCCGTATATTGTCCAGGCGACGTGTTCCTTCATTGCGTACGACAACCTTCATCGAAACAATTTCGTCAGGTCGGATTTCAAAATACAAGTTGACAGTTTTTAGAACAATTTTTCCAACGCCGCGCGGAATTAGTTCGAGTTTCACTTTTCCCGCATTTATCTTATCGATATTTCGCTCATTTTTGTATTCCAGACTCCGCAGCTCTTTCTGAGCAAATTCATCCATGACAAGCGCGAAAAACGACAATGGCTTGTCAATTTGAATTTCGTCTGTTGTAGTTTCCGGTAGGTATAATGTAAGAGAGAGATTCCGATTCGTAACGCCTTCGGTAAATTTGACTTGGGATAACCGTGCGCCGGTCTCTGGATCAGTGAATTCATGAATAATCTCCCGAGGCAGGTTGATCACATCCAGTTTAAAAATATTGTTATCACTGGTGAATCGCTCCAGAATCAAATCAAAAGTCGCCTTGTTTCCTAAATCAGCTTCCTGAGAAAATTGGATCGAGTTCATGGTAACAATATTCATGCTGGCATCTTTTTCAAGCATGATTTTTTTGCTATCAATCTTGTCTGCAAAATTTATGGAGACTATAACTTCATCCAAATCCTGAAGGAGCGCAAAATCAACAATCCGACGTTCTCCGAAACTGAATACCGGTATATTCACTTCGTACGGTTGTCCGATGATTGTCTCGTCTTTTAAAAGAGATACATAAACATCCACTAACTCTCTTGGATTCAACTCTGCGGCAACGGATTTCATCTCCAGCGTTTTTAACTTTTCCAGATCGAACGATCCACCGCCAGTATTATGGAGAGTTAGTTTAACCCGTTTTTTACCCTCTTTTGTCTGATACTTTATTGCTTTTTCGATGGTAATGTGGGGCTTATCAAATATAATATTTAATAATGCCTGCTGGTAGGTCACTTCGGCATGTTGGTATTCGACTTTTATCTTTTCATATTTTTCTTCGGAAATAAGTCCCTTTTCAAATAATGATTTTGCACGTTCATAACCTGATTTGCTTTCGTTTAAATATAATTCTGCTTTCTTCAGGGCAAGAAATTTATAACGCTCATCGTCCGGATTATAGTACTGGGGACGTAAACTTTGAGCCGGAATTCCTGTCGTGAAGAAAGCATTATAAATAAGAATGAACAGAATACACCGGTAGCTGCGCACTGATGCTATGGTCATAAATACTCTGGCTCTCAAGGTTTCTGGTTCAATTAAATCTTCATTAGGTAAAACTGTTTCCTCTATACGAACACCATGGCAGATTTGCGTAAAATGAAAATGTTTTTTTTTCATACGACATAATCGGTTCGACAATGCTTAAAAGTGATATATGTATTTATTTGATTTTTCTAATGGTAATATCAATAATTTAATTTGCAGCGCGAGCCCTTTTTACGGAATTAAAATGCTCCCATTATCGGTATATAAAATTTTGAGGAGTATAGCTATTTCTGTTCTATTTCGTAAATCTTCTTCTGCGCGCCTTTTCCGAACGGACTCTCTGCGCCTTGCTCGGCAATGATTTTGCGGAATAGCTGTTTGGCTTCGTCGTTTTTGTCTAATTTCATGTAAGCCAATCCGGCTTTGTATTGTGCGGTAACTGCCCAATTCAATTTCGTGGGTTTGGATAGATAGCGGACTTTCAAATATTCGATAATCGCCTGTTCAAAAAATCCTTGCTCAAAATAACAATCTGCAATCCAGTATTGGATACGCGGCTCGCTTTCTTCGTCTGCTTCGCGTTTCAATTTTCGTAAATAATCGATCGCCCTGTCGTATTCATTCAGCTTATTGTAAATAATCCCGATTTGAATACGGATGTCGAACGTATTTTCCTCCAAAGGAAAACGATCTACATATTTTCGAGACAATGTCAACGCCTGATCCAGCATGCCAAGATCGAAATATGTTTTGATGAGGTAGCTCATTCCCTTCGAAAGCACAGGTTCCTCGATGTTCGGCTGCTCGATTGCGTTTTTGAACGCCAGCATCGCGTGCTCCGGCTGCCGCGCCTTGAAGTAGTAAAATTCTCCCAAAGCAATGTATACTTCAGGAATGACTTTATTCCCTTCATACTTCTCCGGCATTTCCGTGAGGATTTCCAGCGCTTCCTCATCCTTGTTCAATGTCAGATACAACTTCCCAAGCTTTAATTCAGCCAATGGACCGAATTGTGTTTTTTTGAATTTGGAGCGAGCCGATTTATAAGTTTCTTCCGCTGTTTGAAAATATTTCCGGTCAAAATAGTAATCTCCTTTTGCCACTTCGATCTGTCCGAGATACTCATCTATGTCATCGAATGCCCGGTCGAACTGCTTCATCTCTTCGTCAGCCTTTGCCACCTGATCGGAGCGATACAAACAAATGATCGATTGCATTTTCGGATAAAGCTTTCGTTCTCTTTTTTGTGCCAGTTCAAAAGCGGTCAGGTATGATTCCCTGGCGTCAGTGAATTTATCCTGTTTATATAGAATATCGCCGCGCTGCAAATAAGATTGATAGATATGGCTGCTCTCAGGGAATTCGTTCAGTAAGCGATTCAGAAAATTCAACGCCACTTCCTGGTCGACTGAATTATTCGTATGATAAAGTCCTGCGAGGTGGAATAGCGCATCTTGAATGTATTTTCCCTT
>WJJN01000340.1 GCA_014729735.1 Candidatus Zhuqueibacterota bacterium | reverse complement strand
CTATAATTTCGATGTACAGCCCACCGTTCCGGCACCAATCTACGTGCTGTTCCGCGAAGGCGAGGATGCACCGGTTGCAGGACAGATGAATATCATCGACGTAGTTCCGGGTGATGAAGGCTACAACGATTTCTGGCATGTTCATAAAGTAACGGTTCCTGCGGATTACGAAGCAAATACGATCACCAGTTTTGCGGAAATTTCAAATGCCGGTTATGCCATCGAATCGACACCAACACTTGTCAACTGCCCGGTTGTTCCCGAAGGCTCGACAGCGAAGCTACGTCTTGGCGAAGAAGGTTCCGGGTTGATACAGGGCTGGTACAAAGGCATGATCGTGTATTATTTCCATTTTTCCGAAAAAGCACTGATGGTAACAGGTTCAGAAATGGTACCGCTATCCCCGATTTACGTGAGCTTCAATATCAATCCTGATATGCCCGGCGGCGGTCCGCCATCAGGATTTATGACAGAAGAAGCCACGGGGCGCACGCACAATGTGGTCGGAACCCTGCCCATGGATGAAACATATTCCCCGTTGTGGGTCGTAAATGTGTATGACAATGCAGATTTCGATAATGTGAGTGATCTGTCATCGGCGCAAGCAGCAAATATTCTGGCAGAGGGTGTGGCAAATGTGAATTGCCCGGTAGTGATAGTTGATATGCAAACAGATGTTGAATCGGAAACCGAGGTGCCCTTGAGTTATCGCCTCGAACAGAATTTCCCGAATCCGTTCAATCCGTCGACCCAGATAAATTTTTCCGTTGCTTCCGCCGAGAGAGTGACGCTGAAAATTTATAATATTCGCGGTGAACTCGTTGCGGAAATACTGAACAAGCGACTGGAACCCGGAGATTATTCAATTCGATGGAATGCACTCAATAAATCGAGTGGATTGTATTTTTATACACTCGAGGCAGGTAGCTTTAAAGTAACGAAAAAAATGACGTTACTTAAGTAATGTAATTATTGAAAGTTATCGTTCCTTAAATCCCTCCAAAAACATTTTTTGGAGGGATTTCTAATAAACCACGAATTGTCCAGGCACCTGGTCTTTATCAGTTTTTGTCTGATTTTCGAGTTTATAAATTATTGAGGCTAAAAACACATCTCATTTCTTTTCCCTTATCATAATCCTTGCAAAGTTTTAAACTATTATAAAACAGAGATATAAGTTCAATAAAAGAAGTTGTTGAAATTCTTTCCGCTAAAAAAAATTAAAAAAATTTAAAAAAAGTCTTGACAAATTCATTTTGATTTTTTACATTAGAGCAGTGCTCTATAGAGCAGTGCTCTGTTAATTGATTTTTGACAGAAATGCTTTTATGGCGAATTTTTCAAAGGGAAAAAACAGTCTAAAAAAGCGTGATGAAATTCTGAGGGCAGCGAAAAAGCTGTTCGCTGAGCTTGGTTATGAGCAAACATCTGTTCGCAAGATCGTTGAAGAGGCGAACACATCGATGGGAAATCTTTATTTTCATTTTCCCCATAAGCTTAGCATTCTGAAAGTGATTAGTAAAGAATTCATCACAATCCTGCGCAATCAGATCACACATATTCACTCCCTAAATTTCAGTCCGGAGGTTGGTTTTGCTCTTGATTTTCGAATCGGGTATATCACAACACTTGAGGACAGTAAGCTTTCCAAACTATGGCTCGTCGTTAGAAATAATCCGGAAATTCACCAATATTCACTCGAAAACAAACGCATTCGGCTGAGAACCTTTTTTGGAAATCAGATACCGGATGGAGAGCTTGATTCACTGGCGATCGCGATTCAGGCAATCGCAGACTCATTTTTTGAACAAAAACGTGAAGGCAATTTATCCGATAATTCTGTTGCACTGAGTAACACTATTATTGACTATAGCCTGCGCCTTCTCGGATATTCTCCGCAGAGAATTTCCGAGGTCATCGAAGAGGTGGAAGAATATATTGTAAAACATAATATAACGACTGCTGATTATTTCAAAAATATATAATCCATATTTGTTTGGAGGTGATCACAACATTACAGTTGTTATCTGTTCAACAGTCAAGCAACATAAAATAATAGTCCCATCCTTTTTTTCAGAATGAGAGGAGGATTTTTAATGATCAGGTCCATTAAATTGATAGAAGTATGCATTATTTGCGCTGGCTTTTGCCTGCTTTTATCTCCAACAGCCTATACGCAATCCGAAATGCTATCATCAAGTGCGTCGCCGCAAATTCTTTTTTCTCCGAAGCCGCTCTATTTTGGGAACATCCCCGAAGGTAGCAGCGCCATAAGACAGCTTTTAATTTACAATCTCGGAACAGCAGACGCGAATATTTCAAACCTGTCGATTCAGGGAGAGCACGCTGATTTTTTTACTTTGAAAACAGAAATCAACTCATATACTTTAAAACCGTTGGAAATTCTGGTGTTAGAGATTGAGTTCCATCCGACATATAAAGGGGGCAGAAATGCAGAATTCGTGATGGAAAGCAATGCACCCTCGAGTCCGGACCGGGTGACTTTAGCAGCGGCTGGTACTGAAGCCGATGCCTCGACACTGACTTTCGAGCGAATAATCGGCACCCGGGAGATGGATGGCGGTAGTGCAATAAAACAAACAATCGATGGTGGTTTCATTATTGTCGGTAGCACATTGTTGCCGAATGAAGATTATTCTGATGTGTATGTGGTCAAGACTGACGGCAATGGAAAAGTGGAATGGACAAATAGCTATGGTGGAGAGGATTCGGATAATGCACGGGATGTACAATGTCTGGATGATGGGAGTTTTCTGGTAGTTGGTATGACTGACAGTTATGGTGCGGGAAGACAGGATATTTACTTAATGAAGCTAAATGCATCCGGGGAAAAACAATGGGAAAAAACTTATGGCGGCACGTTTGATGACAGACCTGCCTGTTTTAAGAAAACAACGGACGGCAACTATATAATCGCCGGCGCCACCAAGAACACCGATAATGAGGGACGAAATGCTTACTTGCTCAAAATCGACGCGGCCGGAAATGAAAAATGGAGCAAAGATTATGGTGGTGCTGGCGGTGAAACCGCAAAAGATATTTTAGAAACTGATGATGGGGGTTTTCTTGTCATTGGTTCAACTACGAGTACCGGTGCCGGAGAATTCGATGTTTATTTATTCAAAACAGATGCCTCGGGCAATGTGCAATGGGAAAAAACGTATGGCGGCACTAATTGGGAAGAAGGCAATTCTATTCAACCCACTTCAGATGGAGGATATATCATCGCCGGGTTTACAGTAAGTCAGGGCGCAGGTGCGCGGGATTTCTATCTTATAAAGACTGATGCCACAGGAAATATGCAGTGGGAAAAAACGTATGGCGAGAAACACAATGATAGTGCTTCCGAAGTATTACAGACAGACGATGGTGGATATTTACTCGCAGGCAGTACAACAAATATCATCACAGAGGATGAAAGCTATACGGATATTTTTATTGTGAAGACCAACAGCAACGGAGATGTGGAATGGACTACCACGTATGGCGGTGAAAAAAGCGAGGGAGTTGCAGACATGCTGCCAATGGACGATGGTGGATTTATATTGGTGGGTTCAAGCGGAAGTTACAGTAAAGACAGCGACATATACCTTATCCGAATGAGCGCAGCTGGCAGGTTAATCGCCGTCGAAAAAAGTGAGGGTATTTTACCGCAAGAATTTTATCTGTACCAAAATTACCCCAACCCTTTTAATAACCACACCTGTATCCAATTTTCTTTATCGAAGCGTGCTCATGTAAGCATTGAAATTTATAATATGTTTGGTCAATATGTATGTACGCTGATAGATCAGGAAAAGCCGGCAGGATCGCATTTGCTAAGGTGGGATGCGGGTGAAATGGCAAGTGGATTGTATTTTTATCAGTTAGAAGCTGGAGAATTTAACCAAAAGAGGAGGATGATATTATTAAAATAATATGACGAGCAGTGCTAATTCAAGAGTGAATTGAAAAAGATAGCACAGGTCAATCAAGATGAAAAATTCGCCGCACAAGAGCACAAATGCTAAGTACGAAGAAATTCTAAAAGCAGCGCGGAAGTTGTTCGCAGAAAAGGGATTCGATAAAACATCGGTTCGTGAAATTGTGAGAGAAGCGAATACTTCAATGGGAAATCTTTATTTTTATTTTCCCAATAAGCTGGAAATTCTGAAAATCATATGTCAGGAATTTGTCGGGAAACTACGAAAACAAATTTCTGATGTGCATGAAAAATCGGATGATCCGGCAATAGGATTCGCGCTGGATTTCAAAATCGGCTACATTGCAACAATGGAAGATGAAAAATTTTCCAAATTTTGGCTTTTTGCCAGGAATATTCCGGAGATTCATAATTACTCTCTGGAAAATAAACGGATTCGGTTGAAAACATTTTTTGGGGACCGGATCCATTCGGAGCATGAATTAAATTCATTTGCCATTGCGATTCAGGGAATCGCTGATGCTTTTTTCGAGCAAAAAAGGGAGGGGCATCTTGCGGATAGCTCAGCCATTTTAAGTAATACGATTATTGATTTCAGTTTACGCTTGATGGGATATTCACAAGAGAAAATCAAGAAAGTGATCCAGGAGGTTGAGCAATATATCCGGAACGAAAAAATCACTGTTGATAATCATTTTACGATTTAAAGGAGGTGATCGTCGACAAAACAGTATTCTGTATTTGTCATAATTACTCGAATGAATTTTTCATTCGAAAAAATCAAACAACCCGTTCCTATTTATAACTAATTGTATTTGGAGGGTGAAATGAAAAGCAACACTTTTAAATTTATCTCATTTGCTTTGCTCTTATTTTTGAGTGTTTTTGTAGTGTCTGATAATCTGCAAGCTCAGATTAAAGGACGAATTGTAGGGCAGGTAACAGATTCCAAAACCGGTGATTTTTTGCCGGGCGCAAACGTGATGGTTGAAGGAACGCAATTTGGTTCTGCCACTGACAGGGAAGGGAGATACAGAATTGAAAATGTACCCCCCGGTACGTATACATTAACGGTTTCTTACATTGGTTATGAAGATTACGAGACCGAAGTCACTGTTCCTGCAAAGGGTGTGGTGATGCAGAATATTGAGTTGGAAGTGAGCTATGTTGAGATGGAAGAAGTTGTTGTCGAAGGTTTGCGTCAGGGACAGCGAAAAGCGCTAACCCAGCAGATGACAGCGCCGAATATTAAAAACGTAATGGCACAGGAAGAGATGGAGCGATTCCCGGATATGAATACAGCCGAGGCATTGCAACGTGTGCCGGGTATATCCATCACCCGAAGTCTGGGTGAAGGACGTTTTGTTCAATTGCGCGGTACCGAACCCCGATTGACCACCGTAACGGTCAATGGCGAGAAGATTGCGTCACCACAGGATGAAGAGCGCTTTATCGGACTGGATGTTATCAATGCCAGCCAGCTTGCTGCCATCGAAGTAACAAAGGCTCTGACTCCGGATATGGATGGCGATGCTATCGGTGGTACTGTCAATCTGGTGACAAAAAGCGCATTCGATTATGAAGGAATGAATCTCAAAGTCGATCTGGGAAGCGGATATTCAAACTTACCGGAAAAACCGCTCTACCGAGGTGCTGTAACATTTAGCAATTTGTTCGGGGAAGATAAAAATTTCGGTCTTACATTAAACGCAAATTGGTACAGAAATAACATCGGCTCGCATTCCAATGAATTTGATTGGGATAATGAGGAAGATGTCAACGGAAATGAGCTTCCTTTTGCATTGGGTGACTATCGATTGTATAATTATGAAACCAATCGGGATCATCTCGGATTGAGCGGTGCTCTCGAATACCGCACCGGTCGTAATCATCGTTGGTTTGTCAGAGGTATGTTCAACCGCCGCGATGATGTGCAGACCAGAAATATGGTTCGCTTTCGCATAAGTAAAGGAGATTACCTGAATGCCACGACTATCAGTCAAGCCCGGTTAGCCTTTGAAATGCAAAACCGAAACGAAGTTCAGGAAATCAGCTCGTTCGCCGGTGGCGGTGTGCATCACTTCGGAGAACTGGATCTGGATTACACTGTTTCATATAGCTATGCAAAAGAAATTAAGGACGATCCCGGTCAATACAAATCCGAATGGCAGCTTGATGAAAAGGTAAATATGAGCCTGGATTTGAGCGATAAAGACTTTCCAGAATATACACTCACAAACGTGGATCAGAGTTATGTCTTAAATGCCGACAACTGGGAAATCGATAATCAGGATTATCGTGAAACATTCACCTCGAATAGCGATATTTTGGGTTCATTCAATATTAAATATCCGTATATGTTAGCCGGATTACCTGCCCAATTGAAAGCTGGCGGAAAGTTGCACATGGAAGAAAAAGATCGCGATAGCCAACGCTGGCGCTATAAATGGAGAGGTGATGAAGACATCATGATGGGACCGTATGCCGAAGATGATCCGATAGAAGCTTTTCTGCAGGATACTTACACTTTCGGTCCATTAGTTGATGTAGATAAATACGAAGATTTCTTTAATCAGTATCGCGGAGTCGATGGTGGTTTGGAGGCAGAAGCTCGCCTGGATGACACCGATGGCGAAGGTGGTAAATATACGGCAGGTGAGGACATTTACGCCTTTTATATGATGACCACCGTAAATTACGGCGATCTGATGATATTGGCAGGATTCAGAGATGAGTATACGAAAACCACCTACGATGGTGTTGAACTCCTATATGACGACAACGGTGATTTTCTAAACTCGACCCCTGCAAGTGAAACCAACTCTTACAACAATATTTTCCCGAATCTTCATTTCAAATACAAAGTGTCCCCGCGGACTAATGTTCGTCTTGCTTATACGCACGGTATTGCACGACCCAATTATTTTGATTTGGCGCCGTATCGCTGGGTCTTCCCGGAAGACGAAGAAATCCTGATGGGGAATCCTGACCTGGAACCGACGACTTCGATTAACTACGATCTGATGTTAGAACACTATTTCACCGGCATCGGTGTTCTTTCCGGTGGCTTTTTCTACAAAAATCTGGACAAAGTATCCTATCCCAGAATTTACCGACAGGAAGGTGGTACATGGGACGGATACTGGATCGAACAACCGGTGAATGGTGGCTCTGCAAAACTATATGGATTTGAATTAAACTGGATGCAGCAATTCACTTTTCTGCCTGGAGTATTAGGCGGATTCGGAATTTTCGGTAATTATACTTACACCAAATCCGAAGCCGAGCTCGAATATCGTGACTGGGATATTCTGCCGGGACAGGCGGGTGATGTTGGTAACCTCGGACTCAGTTTCGAAAAATTTGGACTCACCGCTCGCTTAAGCATGAATTACAATAGTGAGTACCTTTACGAAGTCGGTAAAAACGAGGATTTCGACCGGTATACAGACGATCATTTGCAACTGGACTTTTCCGCGAGCTACCGCGTCATCGAGGGTTTAAATATTTACGTCGATATGGTTAATCTCACGAATGAGCCGCGTCGGGATTACTATGGCGTGAAAGATCGCCCCCGCATGAACGAGTACTACAGTTTCTGGATGCGTGGCGGAATTAAATACGATTTTTAAATCCCCCGTTTAATTGTGATCTCTGAGTAATCCAACAAGGCGGCGCAGGCGAAAGGTTGTGCCGCCTTGATTTAATTACACATTTATCTGAAAATGAACTGGGAGATGAACAAGTAAAATGAAAAGACGCGAATTTTTAAACAAAATGGGGAAGGCATCTCTGGG
>WJJN01000339.1 GCA_014729735.1 Candidatus Zhuqueibacterota bacterium | reverse complement strand
CAGGAAAGTCCTGTTCATCGACAATCAGTTGTTTACAGACATCGCGATCATTGCTCAATGTGACCGGAATTATGGCGTATTCCTCGTCTTTGGTAACAGCAACAACAAATTCGTCGCCGCTCGAATCTGAAAAAGGGGAAGAGAGTTCCGGTTTTTTATCGTTTGTTTCAGGGTAGATTTTATACTGAGCCGGGCTCATCAACGATCTCACGAATACGCCGACGAAGATCGTTAAAATAAAAGCCAAAACATAAGTTGGTTTAATGTACGATTTCATTTTCTTTTGCTATTAATTTTATGACAGAATCAAGCACCGCATCCCTGCCATCGATGATATCCTGTTGAGCTGGTTCAACAGGATAGTCCGGCAGGATACCACGCGTTCGATCCATGTTTTTAACGGCTGCAGTGTATCTTCGTTTTTGAGCCGTCCCCAGAATGAGTTTTGTGTTTTTGAGATCGATATAGCGAACTGAGCCTGTGCAGGTGAATGTTGCGCCTGTTTCCGAGCCAACGAATTTTCCGATATTATGATATTTTAGCAATGCACAAAAATGTCCGGTTGTGGAAAAACCGCTACCGTCGATTAGTGTGAATAAATTTCCTGTGAAATGATTTTCAGAAAGAGGGATTGGCGCTGCCAAAGACTCGTAATGCCCGAAAGATCCGGCAAAATATGGGACAGGCGACTGTTCGAGATACGAAAATAAATATGACGAGCAGAACGGATCCCCACCGTCATTTCCGCGCAGATCGAGGATTAGGTTTTCGATCTTCTGATCCCGAATCACTCCAAATGTGCTGTCGATAAACGCCCTGAACATCGGTACTCTGTCGTAATAGGCAAATGTATTTATATTAAGAACTGCCGCATCACCATTTTCGATGAGTTTCAGTGACAATTCACTGCCTCGAACCGTTTGTTTGTTGATTTCATCGATACTGACAGGGGTGAGTTCAGTTTCTTTTTCGAGTTCGCCGGGTGGAATATATCTTATTTTGAATAAATCCGGATATCCATAACAAAGAGCATAATCTTGCGCAAATTGCTTTTCCACGCGTTTTGATTTGTATGCCTTAATAAAGCCATCCGATGAAGCTCTGGATTCCAGTAATTTATTTATATTCCCAATCGTCTGATTGTTAATTGAAAGAAGCTCGCTGCCAACGGGAACGGGGGTTGAATCGGAATAGGAGCCGATAACGAATACTTTATTTTTATTGCTGAAGAACAATTTCAGCGGGAACAACCGGCTTGGAGCCATGTTCCAGTATTCAGCCGGTATCCAAAGTTTGGTATGACCGCAGCCAATTTTCGAAATAACTGTCGAAGCAATCCCGTAAAACGCCTCGAGATCCATATTCTGATCAATTAGTTTGTACTGATGATCAAAAAGCAAATCGAGCGTTTCTTTCTCCGTATAGTCATAAAGCGCCGGGTGAATTTCTTCCACTGCCTGGCGCATCTGCGCAAAATCCTGTTGCAGTTTTTCTTTGCTGAAAACAAACGGATATTGAATGAATTCATCATAATCGAACACAGCGATGGGCAGAATATGTTCGGTTTCCGTGATCACGAAAATACGATTGGCATAGTCCGGATTCTCCGGATTGGGCTTGTTTTCCCAATAAATCCGGTCATCTTCTTTTTTTATTATGAATTTGTATTCCAGCGAATCGCCGCTGCTGAAATCAATCGAGAAAGCTGCACGATAGACATTGCTTTCAGCATTTCGTGAGAGTTGGTAGTCGTCACCATTCCATTGATTGAAATTTCCTCTGACAAATACTTTCTCACCTTTTTCAGGGTGGAACAGATTCTTTTCGATCAGCGGCGACATATTTAATTGAAATGTGATTGTTGATTGCCCATGCAGATTCGATGAAAAAATCACGAATAGCGCCAGGAGAATAGGTCTGACCATTTTCTACCTCATTATTTTTTAGCAGCAAAAAGGTTGGTATTGAATCCATTGATTTGATTTTGGATACGGTAAAAACAGCGGTTGGTTGCGGCATTAAGAAATCTTCCGCAGTTCGAATGATTCAGGGACTTACCTCAGCAAAAACCGGATCCCCGCCGAAATGGTGAATCCGCTATTATCCACTTCCGGCGGCTCACCTTCCCAATAAGCGTCGAACGACTCTTCCTCCTCAGAATAACTCCAGGTGTCGGACTTCAGCCCGAAGCGATAGCCAGCCATTACCACGAAATCAAAATTTGCCGATAGCAGATATTCTGCCGTGACGCCGATGGTCGTAGACAACAGCGCCGTGCTGACCGAACGGTCGTCATCGTCTTTTCTGAAAGGAATGTCGAGATCAGCCGAGATTTTTGCGCCCACATCGAGCTGCGGCAAATTCAGGAAGCGATAGATGCCATAGCCACCAAAGCCGAATCCGTAATCATTGTCATCGTACGAATCCACGACTTTGATGATCTGCGCACCGAATCCCCAGCCGAGAGTGCGCAACGGTATGCCATTGAACAGCACGCCGTAGCGGGCGTAATTTCCATTCACCGGCGGCATCAAATTGAGTTGCAGGGCATAGACTTTATCAGGATATTCCACTGCCCAACTGCCGGGATTATCGCTGCGCCACTGCCGCACTATTTTCAGAACACTGCTATCTGTGGTAGTGTCCGCCACAGTCGCCAGTGCGACCTTCCCGCCAGAAATGATGCTGCCGTCGTCTTCTACGCGATCCGGCTCGATGATCTCGAAAAGCTCGTCTTTTCGGATGCCCGATTTCGTGCCCAGCGAGATTTCCCGGAAGCTGCCCCTGATCTGCATAATTTCAGCCGATAGCCAGTAGAACCATTTCAACTCCAGAATCGCATTTTTCTTCAGTTGATCCATTGCCTTTTGCCGGGACTTTTCCCGCGAGCCGCCGGTATGCACCACCTTGATTTCAAACGGTGCCATCACCCGCCGAGTTTCGATATCCACGATGTAAGCAGTTACATGAAGACTCGTCCTAATGTTGTTCTCATATTTTTTCATGTCGTCATCAAAAATTTCCTGCACAGTGCCTTCGAGACGAAAATAATCAGGCTCCTGCTCTTCCTGCGGTGGAACGCCTTGCTGCGATAGCTCGACATTTGCAATGACAATGGCTTCCAAAAATTGAGAGGACCTCCGGAAATCCATAATCGTTCGCCTGCGCCGAAAGCTCTCATCCTCACCTGGCGACGAGTCGAACATAATTCCGACAATAATATCGTGAAGCCACAATTCTCTGGCAGCCTCATGAATAATCACAGCAACTTCGTCTTCGAGAGAATGATAAGTCGTCGTCCCA
The DNA here is from genome assembly GCA_014729735.1 of Candidatus Zhuqueibacterota bacterium. GTDB lineage: Bacteria > Zhuqueibacterota > Zhuqueibacteria > Thermofontimicrobiales > Thiofontviventaceae > Mariaggregatimicrobium. Next base: position 69 of record WJJN01000339.1, on the reverse strand, counting down.
TCCTTCATATAGACCACCGGCAGCCGCATCTGCCGGATCGAGGATGGGTTGTCCATTTGTTGTGCGAAT
>WJJN01000338.1 GCA_014729735.1 Candidatus Zhuqueibacterota bacterium | reverse complement strand
TTCGTTGTGCGCATTTGTGACAGTAGTTTTTGCAGAATCAATATTCACCGTCACTAAAAGCTGCCCCGTATTCAGCGGCGGTTTTCTTAAGATAAGCTCCCGGCTTATTGCCAGTTCGCTTTCGACTGTTACTGTTTCGCTGTAAATCTCATAGCCTACCTTTTGCGCGCGTAGTGTATGTAAACCAAAAGGAACACCTTTAATAACTGTCGGTGATTTTCCTATAAAATCACCATTCAAAAAAATCTTTGCCTCCTTTATGGAAGCGCCGTCTACATCAATGGTTGTTATTTGAATTTCACCTTTACCATCGCCATCTATATCGATAACATTATTCTCAGAGTCCGGTGGTAAAGGCGCCTTGCTACACCCCCAGGCTAGTAAAAATAAAATCCAAATGATGTTTTTAAATCCTTGATGCATATCAATCACCCTTACCTAAGATGTATTAATTTATTTTTACCTTAAAGTTAATTGTCATGATAATTCCATGAACCCATTTTTCCTGTTCATAAAGAGTTGAAACTTTGCCAAGATTGTAACCAATATACGTGTTTAAAAAGCGCCAGTGAATATTCGGTCCTGCGGTTAATCCAAGTGTTTTCATTGTCCAATTATCGGAATTTGTCAAAAATTCCCAGCCGGAAAACAATCCGAATTTTAGATCATACCAGTATTCCGAATTAAGGTTGAAAGTGCCCATTAAAAAAGCATCACTCAGTTTGCCGGCTTGTGATTGCTGGGTCCAGGGAGAGAATCCACCCTGAAATTCCACAGACCAGAATCTCCGTTTTAAAACCAGCCCGACATAGGGTGCCGCGAGATCGTAAGGATTCCCTCCACTCCAGAAAAAGAATCCACTCTTAAATTCCCAGTCGAAATTGGATGTTTGAATTTCAGCAATTGAAGTCATGCTCATTTCAGGTTCCTTATTTCCGATGCTGTCCTCAAGTGCTTTTATTTCCTGAATTTGTTTTGTCTGTTCCGAGCGGGCTGCATGCAATGCAGAGCGCAACGAATCTGCCATCTGTTCTAATTCACTTAACTTTTTCTTCATTGAGAAAATATTCGGCTTCTTTGGTCCCCACACTACTTTCACTCCGCGTACCAGATCGTCTGTCGTACCTATTTCACCGATTCCGTATCGTTCGCGCAATGAACTGGCACGCTCCAGTTTTTTCGCCTCATCCCATGCTTTTGATATTTCTTCAACTTTACCCGATTGTTTCCACTTCAGATTATCAGTCGCGCCCAGAAAATAAAATTCCAAATCGTCCCGCTTTGTCAGCGAATCCAGCCTTGCCAATGTAGTCCTTTCAATTGATGCATCCCTCAGATCAGCACTTCCCGGCTTGAATGTCTTGATCCATAAATAACCACTTTCCTGTGCCATTAAGAAATTTGTACCATAAAGCAGTCCCCCAAAAATGAATAGAATTAGAAACAATTTTTGAAATTTTTGTGACATATGACTACTCTCTTTAGATCATAGATGATTAATTAGTTCAATCAATGTTAGATGTTGAAAGCTTTTGCAATTTATATGCCATTTGTTTTTATAAAAAATTAACACGCTAATTATATTAAAGTTAAAGAAGTACAAACATAATCGGTCCTGCAATTTGCTCCCGAAATATTGAATCTTGTTGATACAATGTTAGCTTTAATAACAGTATCGAATTTCCCAACGTCCTAATTTCATTTTGAAACACATAATAGGAACTAACCTAACATATTGTAAATTAAAATAAAGTCAGGGTAATTCCTTTTTAGTTATTGATATTTAAAAACAAAATTGTAATTGTAAATTTATTGAAAAAACGATTGACAAAAATTACAAAATGAACTTTTCGGAATTATTGTTTATGACAGGTTATATACTGGATAAAAATGTATGTTGAATACTTGATTTTTGAATAAAAATTTCTTATATTGAAAAAAGGAACCGTGAATATCATGATAGATTATAATTTCTGCCATATTTAAATACCTTCTGCGATTATAAGTCAGTTGATAATTCGATCTGACTACGTAAGAAACATGTTATTTATTGATTCGTTTAATAGTAGTGAAAACTCATAAAAGAATGCTTTGGATGGATAACGGAGGCTAATTTATAGACATTTGATACAATCCTCTAATATTAAAACTACTCTTTAAAATTAATCATTCAACGCTTCTTTCTAATTTCTAACAAATTGGGCAGCCGGAGAGAGTATATGCAAATTTGCATCCAAGAAATGAAAGGGTGTAATGCATTTTCCATAAAATGCACAGCAGCCATTATTTTGTCTGTTATGATTTGCATATTCTCGTCGGTTCCTGCTCCTGCTAACACCAAAACATTTTCCTCCGATGTTGTTCCGGCATCAAAAATTCCGGAGTTACCGGTTCCGGTTGATTCGGCACTTGTAGAGTTACCACCGGATTCGACCGAAGACCGTCTTGCCATTAATAATATAAAAATACAGAACACGTTGTTTCTGTTCAATTCATTCAACAGATATGCAGCCGCAAAAGATTCTATAATATTCAATAAAATCAAATCAAAGAATATAAGCCAATTGAACGGCAGGGATTCATTAACAAGCAAGTCTTTATCGCAAAAAAAAAGGACGATTGAGGGCAAATCATTTATCGATGAAAATGCCTTATTGACTCAAAGTGATTCATTAGCAATATTTATTAAGGTTATTCGCAAAAGACCGCTCAAAATTACCTGGTACCAAAATTGGGAGCAAACTAACACGCATATGGATACTTCATTTTATTATAAGCCTGAATCGAAGTACCAAAATGTGGATACTGTGACCGCTGTATTAAGTGATTTACGCAGCGACTCTACATTGATCCGCTCCTGGTACTTAATGAAGCCCGTAATTCTGGACAGCGCCGGAATTTTTGTGTATCGGTTGTCAGCGGATTCTACTTTCTTTGAAATTGATACATTACGCTATCAGGGGCTCGGCGAAATCTTTGCAGATTCGGCTTTTGCGGAATACCTAAACAGCGGAGATTCGATTCAGCAGTATTTGCAGACCATGCAGGTCGATTCAAATGCAACAGATTCATCGTTGATCCGATCAGTTTTGGAAGGCTTCTCAAAAGACCTGGCAACCGATTCAATCCCGCACATTTTTGAAGTAGATTCGCTGTTTGAGCAAACGGATTCTCTGAGCGCTGCATTTGTAATGGAAGATCAATTGCGCGATCCCCTGTTGAGCGATTCTTTATTTCAGGATACGTCAGGCGATAGCGGCGGAATAATCGATTCACTGTCTATTATAATTGCGGATTCGCTGATCGATTCCACCAGAAATACGCAAGATGATTTTCAAGCAGATTCCGGTGACAGTGCTCTCTCGATTCAATCTTATTTACCGGCAGCAGACACCGTATGCACTTACGGCGATACGCTTCGTTTTTACACGCAACCGACGGATGGGGGAGAACAACATATTTTCTATCAATGGTTTGTAAATGATTCGTTGATCGAAGGTGAATCAGATTCTGTGTTCATATTCATTCCGGTTCGGGATGCTCATTCGATCGACACCGTTTCCGTTTCAATTTCAGATACATCGAATAATTATATCGGGGAAATATCCTGGCAAATCGCAAAACAGAAACCGAAAAATTTCATGCCGCAAATCCTTTCATTTCTACCGCAGGATACATTGCTTTCATTTTCAGAAGATGCGCTATTTTTTTCTATCAAAGTTTATGATCAGGAGCAGGATTCGATCATTTATAATTGGTTCCTCAATGATTCGCTCATGCAAAACAGTACGGATTCAGCGTATTCATATTTTCCTGATGATTCGGTAAATTTCAACGACACAATCCGGGTGGGCATTCGGGATTCGGTGCATGATTCGACCACCGAATTGAGCTGGATTATCGCACCATCACTACCGGAAATAACGACACCGTTTTTCGAAGCATTTCCACCGGCAGATACTTTGCTTGCAATTCGCGATTCACTTCTATTCGGAAGCTATATAAAAAATGTTGAGCCGGATACAATTGAATTCAAATGGCTATTGAATGGGCAGATCATTGAAAATACGGATGATTCCACATATCTTTATTTCTGCAGGAATAAATTCCAGGAGCATGATACTTTGAGTTTGCTTGTCAGTGGCGCCGAAAAAGATACGATTACCAATCATCGATGGATTATCTCTAAATATTCCAGCAGTGAAGTAATCGATGAGTTAATATTTTCACCGGAAGCAGATACTTTTGTAACGAAGGGAGATTCGCTGCTGATTTCAGTAGTTTACAACATTGGTGAGGATTCCTTAAAATATGTATGGTTTTTGAATGGCGAGCTAATTTACGATCATCCGGATTCTATTTATACTTACAAGCCGGACACAGCAGGATTCAAGATCGATACTGTGCAGCTTTTTGTCATCGATGCGATCAATGATACGAGCCGGGCTCACGAATGGCTGATTTCCAACGAGAAACCGCGAATCCCGCTGAAGTTGGCAACCGCTTTCCCCGCAACCGATACGACGATTTTCCGGGGAGATAGTCTCCAATTTATAGCCAGACTTCAATCACCGCGACCGGATTCCGTGAGTTTTCGCTGGTTCGTTAATGAAGAGGAAATATT